>JBARYS010000384.1:0-7588 GCA_049648155.1 Catalinimonas sp.
GGCATGGACCGCAAGATCAAGCGCAAGAAGTGGACGTTTAAGAAGATCGCCGGCATCGCGGCCGTGGTCGTGTTCACCTCGCTGGTGCTCTGGGGCTTCCTCTTCGCCGACAAGCGTTCGAAGCTGAACGTCGATCAGGAGAAGATCACCGTCGCCACCGTGCGCAAAGACAACTTCCAGGAGTTTATCGCCGTCAGCGGCACCGTGCAGCCCATCCGCACCGTCTACATGGACGCCGTGGAGGGCGGCATCGTCAAGCGCATCCGCCGCGAGTCGGGCGCGACCGTACGCCCCGGCGACACCGTGATGACGCTCACCAACTCGAACCTGGAGCTGAGCGTGATGAGCCAGCGCGCCAACCTCTACGAGCAACTCAACGTGCTGCGCAACACGCGCCTGCTGCTCGAACAAAACTCGCTGAACCTGCGCGACCAGTTGGCGCAGATCGACTACCAGATTCAGCTCTGGCGGCCGCAGCACGAGCGCTTCAAGAAGCTGCTGGACAAGAAGATGATCTCGCAGCGCGAGTTCGAAGAGGTGGCCGAGCAGTACAAGTTCAACGTGGCCCGCCGGAAGATTGTCTACGCCTCCTACCAGCAGGACAGCCTGGCGAGCCTCCTCAAAAACCGACAGATCCAGCAGCAGGAAGAGCTGATGCAGGCCAACCTGGAGGCCGTCGACGGGCTGCTCGACAACCTGGTGGTGCGCGCCCCCACGGCGGGCCTGCTCTCGACGCCCGACCTGCAGGTGGGCGAGTCGATCAACACCGGCGAGCGGATGGGGCAGGTCGACATCGTCGACGACTTCAAGGTGCGCGTGCGCATCGACGAGCTCTATTTGCCGCGCATCAACACGGGCCAGCAAGGCTCGTTCGACTTCGACGGCGAGCGCTACCGCCTGCAGATCACCAAAATCTACCCGACCATCGCCGAGGGGCGCTTCGAGGTCGACATGGAGTTCACCGACGCCCGCCCCCAGGGCATCAAACGTGGCCAGACCGTCCGCCTGCGCCTCGAACTGAGCGCCGTCAAGACGGCCGTGCTGCTGCCCATCGGCGGCTTCTACAAAGACACCGGCGGCAACTGGGTCTACGCCCTCACCGGCGACGGCACCGCCGAGAAGCGCAGCATCAAACTGGGCCAGAAGAACACCGAAAACTTCGAAGTGCTCGACGGCCTCCAACCCGGCGACCGTGTGATCACGTCGTCGTACGAAAACTTCGGCGACAAGGAAGTGCTGGTTCTCAAATGATCTTTGGTTAGCTGATCGATTGGTTAGCTGACGGGTGCATTTCACGGTTTCGCGCTCCGGCCGACGGAACGCCGCACACAGCCCGCAAACAGACACTTGTTATGACAACTGCGAAACCGTGAAATGCACCCTTAGCTGATTCTCAGCTCTTCCGGCGCGTCGACTCGTCAACCCAACAAATCAGCAACCTCGACAATCTTCACTCCCCATGATCAAAATCAACAGCATGAGCAAGGTCTACACCACGGAAGAGGTGGAGACCACGGCCCTCAACAGCGTCAACATCGAAATCCAGCAGGGCGAATTCGTGGCCATCATGGGGCCGTCGGGCTGCGGCAAGTCGACGCTGCTCAACATCTTGGGCCTGCTCGACAACCCCAGCCACGGCGAGTACTGGTTCAAAGAGCATGAGGTAGCCAAGTACACCGAACGGCAGCGCGCCCGCCTGCGGAAGGGCTCCATCGGCTTCGTGTTCCAGAGCTTCAACCTGATCGACGAGCTGACGGTGTTCGAGAACGTCGAACTGCCCCTACTCTACCTCAAAGAATCGTCGGCCGACCGCAAGCGCAAGACCGAGGCGGTGCTCGAAAAGATGAACATCATGCACCGCCGTAACCACTTCCCCCAGCAACTCTCGGGGGGGCAGCAGCAGCGCGTGGCCATCGCCCGCGCCGTGGTGGCCACGCCCGCCCTGATCCTGGCCGACGAACCGACGGGCAACCTCGACTCCACCAACGGCGAGGAGGTGATGAAGCTGCTGGCCGAGCTCAACGACGCCGGCACGACCATCGCCATGGTGACGCACTCCCCGCACGACGCCAACTACGCCCACCGCATCATCAACCTCTTCGACGGCAAGGTGGTCACGGAGAACATCCGGGAGCAGTTCCATATTTAGCGGTTGGCGGTTGGGTTTTGGGGCTGACGCCGGCGGACGCTCTTTGACGGTTGGCGCACGCGTGCTCGCTTTGTCTGCTTATCTAGTGCTGCTAACGCCGGCTTTTAGCTTTTGGATGAAGACGTTCAGGCGCTTCTTCGTCAGGATAAGTGCTTCGCGAATCCGCTGGTAGTCTGTTGCGTCGAGGTAGCGGCGTTCGTGCGAGAGCAGGAGTAGGTATTCCTGTTCGGCGGCGGCCCCCATGGCGATTTCGCAGAAGCGAATCAGGTCGCCGGAAGCCGTCCGGCCGTACCCTTCAGCGATGTTGGTGGGTATCGAGACGCCGCAACGCCGCATTTGGCTCGTGATGCCAAACACCTCCTCACGCGGAAAAGACCCCGTTGCACGATACACCTCCAACGCAACCTTATGAGCTTCTTGCCATACCGTCAGCTTTTTAAGATCACGCATCCCTTCCCCCTTAAGTCATTCACCAAACATACCCACCGCCAACCGCCAACTGCCAACCGCCAAAATCCATGATAAAAAACTACTTCCTCATCGCCCTGCGCAACCTCCGGCGGCAGCGCGGCTACACCGCTCTCAACGTGGTGGGGCTGGCCGTCGGCGTGTCCGGTTGCCTGCTGCTCATTTTAGCCATTCAGTTTGAGTGGAAATTTGACCGGCATCATCCGGAGTTGAGCCGCCTCTACCGCGTGCAGCAGACCAACTTCGACGGCAACCGGTATCCGAACGTCGGGCCGCTGATGGGCGAGATGCTGGGGCAGGATTTTGAGGGCGTCGAGGCGTACGCCCGCGTCACGGACAATTCGAACATGTTGGTGGCCAACGAGGCGGCGCGGCCCGCGCGGCGGTTCAACGAGGTCGAGATCCGGTTTGCCGACCCGGCGGTGCTCGACCTGCTGGGCCTGCCCTTCGTGGCGGGAGACCCGGCGGCGGCGCTCAACGGCGTGAACCAAGTGGTGCTGACCGAGGCGGCCGCCGCGCGCTACTTTCCGGGGGGCGCGGCGCTGGGGCAGACCCTGCTGCTGGAAGGCAAGACCACGGTCGAGGTGACGGGCGTGCTGCGCGACCCACCGCCAACCTCCGAGATACAATTCAACCTGCTGATGCCCATCGCCCTGCAAAAGCAGCTGTGGGGTATCAAAGAGTTCGACAGTTGGTGGTGGCCGACCTACTCGACGTTCGTGCGGCTACAACCCACCACCGACGTGGCCGGTCTGGAAGCGCAGATGCCCGAGTGGATCAAGCAGTACCGCGAGGCCGACCTGGCCGCCGTGCTGATTCCCCAGTTTCAGCCCGTGGCCGAGATGCGCCTGCGGGGCAACGGCAACGATGGTGAGGGCACCGCCCGCTTCGTGACCACTTTCGCGCTGATTGCCGCCTGCGTGTTGCTGCTGGCCACGTTCAACTTTATCAACCTCACCACGGCCCGCGCCACCCGCCGCGCCCGCGAGGTGGGCGTCCGGAAATCGCTGGGGGCCGTACGGGGGCAGCTCGTCGGGCAGTTTCTGAGTGAGTCGGTACTGCTGGCGGCCGTGAGTGTGGCGTTGGGCGTGCTGCTGGCCGAGGCACTACTCCCTTGGTTCAGTCAGACCACCGGGCAGACGCTGCGCCTCGACCTCGGCGACCCGCTGCTGCTCGGCGGACTGGTGGCCCTGCTGCTGGTCATCGGGGTGCTGGCGGGCAGTTACCCCGCGCTGCTGCTGTCGCACTTCCGTCCGGCGCGGGTGCTGAAGGGCACCATGCCCAAGAGCGCGGGCGGCGGGCGGCTGCGGCAGGTGCTGGTGGTGGGGCAGTTTGCCGTCTCGGTGGCCCTGGTGGTGGGCGCGGCCGTGGCCTACCAGCAGCTTCGATACCTGCAAGAGAAGTCGCTCGGCTTCGACACCGAGCAGGTGGTGCTGATCGATACGCACGGGGCCCGCGAGGTATCGAGCGGCTACCAAGCTTTTAAACAGACGCTGGAACAGCAGAGCGACGTACGCGGCGTGACGGCGGCCAACTGGCTGCCTGGGGCCGAGTGGCAAGTGAGCTTCCCCGCCCGCGTGCAGGACGAGTACGTAGAAGCGGCGGGCATCCTGTACGTGGACTACGACTTCTTCGACGTGATGGGCCTGCCCCTGACGCAGGGACGGGCGTTCTCGGATCAATTTCCCGCCGACGGCGCGGGGGCCTTCATCATCAACGAGCAGGTGGTAGAGCAGTTGAAATTAGAAAACCCTCTCGACCAGACGGCCTGGATCGGCTACGGTGAGAACGGCAAGATGCTCTTCGAACGGGAGGGCAACATCGTTGGGGTGGCGGCCGACTTCCACGCGCAGAACCTGCGGATGGGCATCCGCCCCACGTTCATCACCATTGAGCCCAATTACGCCACAACCGGCCGGTCCGGACAGATGCAGTACCTGTACGTTAAGCTGGCCCCCGGCGCAGTGCAGCCAACGCTGGCGGCCGTCGAGCGGACCTGGCGCGAGCACTTCCCCACGCGGCCGTTCGAGGCGCGGCTCGTCGACGAGCGGCTGCGGAGTGTCTACGAGGTTGAGCAGCAGTTCGGGCGGACCGTTGGGTTCTTCGCCGCGCTGGCCGTGCTGGTGGCTTGCCTGGGGCTGTTCGGCCTCTCCTCGTACACCATTGAGCAGCGCGTGCAGGAGATCGGCGTGCGCAAGGTGCTCGGCGCGAGCGTGCGCGACGTGGTCGTGCTGTTGAACCGGGAGTTCACGCTGCTGGTGGTCGGCGGCATCGTGCTGGGCGTGCCGGTGGCGTGGTGGGCCATGCACCGCTGGCTGGCCGACTTCCCCTACCGCATCGAGGTGGGAGCAGGGTTGCTGCTGCTGAGCGGCGCGGCGGCGCTGCTGGTGGCGTGGCTGACGGTGAGCTGGCAGTCGCTCCGCGCGGCCCGCATGAACCCCGTCGACGCGCTGCGGTCAGAGTAAGCTGCGGGCGGCTGCCTCTACCCTTCCGCCGCCTTCGCCACCCAGCCCTTCACCTCGTCGGCGGTGGGCATCGTCAGGTCCAGCTTGAACTTCTTGCGCTTGCCGCCCAGCTCGTTGAAGAGCTGGTTGGGGTTCACCGCCGCGAAGGCGTCCAGGTTGTCGAAGCCCATCTGTTGGAGAACCGGAATCCACCCCTCGGGCACGCCGAGCGCCTTAAACTGCACGGGCGTGACGACGTCGGGCCGCCGCTCGGGCTTCATCTGCGGAAAGAAGAGCACGTCCTGAATCGACGCTTGGTTGGTCATGATCATCGCCAGGCGGTCGATGCCCACGCCGAGGCCTGCCGTGGGGGGCATGCCGTACTCCAAGGCGCGCAGGAAGTCCTCGTCGAGCACCATCGCCTCCTCATCGCCACGACGGCCCAATTCCAACTGCTCTTCGAAACGGCGGCGCTGGTCGATGGGGTCGTTCAGCTCCGAGAAGGCGTTGCAGATCTCTTTGCCGTTGCAGATCGCCTCGAAGCGCTCCACCAGGCCGGGCTTGTCGCGGTGGCGCTTCGCCAGCGGCGACATCTCGACGGGGTAGTCGGTGATGAAAGTCGGCTGGATCAGCTTCGCCTCACAGGTCTCACCGAAGATTTCGTCGATCAGCTTGCCCTTGCCCATCGTCTCGTCCACGGGCACCGCCAGGCCGCGCGCCGCCTCGCGTAGGGCCGCCTCATCCATCTCCGCGATGTCGACACCCGTGAAGTGCTCGATGGCCTCGAACATGGTGTAGCGCTGCCAGGGGCGCTTGAAGTCGATGGTGTGCTCGCCCACCTGCACCTGCGTGGTGCCGTGCAGGTCGAGGGCCACCCGCTCGACCATCGCCTCGACCAGCTCCATCATCCAGCGGTAATCCTTGTAGGCCACGTAGAGCTCCACCTGCGTGAACTCGGGGTTGTGGAAGCGCGACATGCCCTCGTTGCGAAAGTCCTTGGCGAACTCGTAGACACCCTCGAAGCCCCCCACAATGAGGCGCTTCAGGTACAGCTCGTTGGCGATGCGCAGGTAGAGCGTCATGTCGAGCGTGTTGTGGTGCGTCTTGAAGGGCCGCGCCGCCGCACCGCCGTAGAGCGGTTGCAGGATGGGCGTCTCCACCTCCAGGTACTCCTTGGCGTTGAGAAAGTCGCGGATCGACTGCACCAGTTGGCTGCGGCGGCGGAAGACCTCGCGCACCTGCGGGTTCACCACCAGGTCGACGTACCGCCGGCGGTAGCGCTGCTCGGGGTCGGCGAAGGCGTCGTACTCCCGCACCACGTTACCGGCCTCGTCGAGTTCGCGCTTCACCACCGGCAGGGGGCGCAGCGTCTTGGCCAGCACGGTAAGCGCGCGGACGTGCACCGAGATTTCGCCGGTCTGCGTCTTGAACACGTGTCCGCGCACGCCGACGATGTCGCCGATGTCGAGCAGTTTCTTGAACACTTGGTTATAGAGCGTCTTGTCCTCGTCGGGGCAGATTTCGTCGCGCCGTATGTAAATCTGCACGCGCCCGGAGGCATCCTGCAGCTCGGCGAACGAGGCGCTGCCCATGATGCGCCGGCTCATCAGCCGCCCGGCCAGGGCCACGTCCCCGAAGTCGTCGGGGCGCGCCTCGAAGTGGGCGTTGATGTCGGCGGCGGTGGTGTTGGCGTCGAAGCCGGCGGCGGGGTACGGGTCGATGCCGAGTTGCATCAGGGCTTCGCGCTCTTCGCGGCGGCGCTGCTCTTGTTCGCTGAGGTGCATTCCTAGTATTAAGTATTAAGTATCAAGTATTAAGTATCGGGTATCGGGTATCGGGTATCGGGTATCGGGTATCGGGATACTACGGTGACTGCGCGGATAGAAGCCACCGCATCTTGGGTAAGTAAAAAACTACGGGCGTGGCCCCCGAACGGTTCAGGGCAACTGAGCCACTATTCCCGACCTTTCACTGTGGCTCCGCCGGAACTCCTGACGCACCGCACCGTCGTCAAAGACCCGCTGATGCGGAGACTTTGGGTCGTGGCCGTCACACCCAGCCCTTCGCCTTGGCCTCTTCCCAGCCCTTGGCCCGCAGCACCGAGGCGGGGTTGTCGAGCTTGCCCCAGCCCCACGCGTGCCGCTCGGAGCGGTCGCCGTTGTAGTCGGTGTGCGAAAGGTCGCGCACCACGTCGAGTGCACCCAGATCGGCGGCCAGCTTCCAGGTTTCGGCCTTCGTGAGGTACATCAACGGCGTGTGGATGCGCACGTCGCGGTCCAGAGCGAGCGTCATCGTACGCTCCATCGCGTCGATAAAGTCACGGCGGCAGTCGGGGTAGCCGGAGTAGTCGGTCTGGCACATGCCGCCCACCAGGTCGGCCATGTCGCGCGTGTAGGCATGGCCGGCGGCCAGCGTAAGAAAGACCGCGTTGCGCCCCGGCACGAACGAGGCGGGCAGGTCGGGGGCCTGCGCGTGCGGCCCGGCCACGTCGAGCGCATCGTCCAGCAGCGCCGAGCCGCTCAGCGTG
>JBARYS010000385.1:0-6470 GCA_049648155.1 Catalinimonas sp.
GTGCAGGCACCGGGATGCGGCGTGAAATCACCCGAGGTTGCCGGCTACTTTTTACGTAGGTTTTTTCTCGACCTTTTTCGAAGTGCGGGTGTGGGTAGCGTTGAGCGCCGGCTGCGTGGTGGTGCAATCACTCCCGGCTCCTCGCGATCGGGCCATCTACACCGCCGAAGGGTTCGTGCGGAGCGTCGCGCGGTTTATCCCGAAGTTTATCTCCCCCGCAGAGGCTTCGAAGCATTGCGTGTGATCCCCCCAAGAGGGTGGTAAAATGCGCGCGAATCTCGTCGGGCAATGGTCGTTATAGACGAGTGAGCGGGGGACGAGCGTGGCGTAAGAATACGCCTGATTATTCTACTTGCCGGCCGCCGTCTTACGCTCGCCGACCAGTGCTGCCTTTCATGATGAAGGCTGACATAAGCTTATGCTCGCTCGTTGAGGTAGGCTTTGGCAGCCTCGGATACGTAGCATTGCTGTTTCAGTTGAGAACCCTATAAAGGCTGAAAACGCACTGTTATCGAGCCTTTGTAGGGTTTCTGCGGGATGCGCTTTACCCCTCATCTAGTGACGCTATATCGGCCGAGCGATAGAGGGAGGCAGGTCAGAGTCTCGCCGGTCGCTCGTGCCGAAGGAAGCACCGCCAATCCGTTCCGAATGCACTTTCATGGTGAAGAAGCACGGGCGAACAAGATTTTGTGCGTGAGGGCGTAACGAAAGGTTCCTATTGCGGATGAGCGTACACATCCCTATGTTTGTGGGATTCGGTTTTATGTTTTTACATCTTACACACATGCACTTATGAGAAAATTCTTACTATTAGCCGGGCTGACGCTGATGTCGGTCATGGCTTATGCTCAGACACAGCGCATTACCGGCGTTGTCACGGGCGTGTCCGACAAACAACCCCTCCCCGGGGTGAACGTGACCGTCACCGGTACGACCACCGGTACGATCACCGACGTAAACGGTCGTTACTCGCTTGAAGTCCCCACCGGAGCGGAGTCACTGACATTCAGCTACGTGGGCTTCGAAAGCATGGAGCAGGCGATCAACGGACGTGCTACGGTAGACGTCAAGCTGAGAGAAGATGTACAGCAACTCGGCGAGGTGGTCGTGACCGCCGTCGGTATCGAGACGTCCAAGCGTTCGCTGGGCTACTCCATTCAGGAGGTAGACGGCGAAGAGCTGGCACAGGCTCAGGAAACGAACGTGGTGAACGCCCTGCAAGGCCAGGTGGCCGGCGTGAACATCATCTCGTCGAGCGGTGCTCCCGGCGCGTCGGCGGCCATCCGCATTCGCGGTAACACCTCCATCCTGGGCAACAACAGCCCCCTGTTCGTGGTGGACGGTGTGCCGATCGACAACTCGGAGACGGGTGAAGGAACGGACGGTGTCGACCAGTCGAACCGCGCCATCGACCTGAACCCCGAAGACATTGAGAACCTGACGGTGCTGAAGGGACCCGCCGCCACGGTGCTCTACGGTATTCGTGCCGCCGGTGGTGCCGTGATCATCACCACCAAGAAAGGCAAGCGCGACACGCGTCCGCAGGTGACGTTCTCTACCTCGGCCGAAATCAATGAGGTCAACAAATTCCCCGAGCTGCAGCAGGAGTTTGCCCAGGGTAGCCCCCGAGGCGGCGTGGCCACCTACCGTGGTCCGGAGACCTTCGAAGGCTTTAGCTGGGGGCCGCGCATCAGCGATTTGCGCTACGACGGTGACCCCGACTACCCATACAGCCGCTTCGGTGCGCTGGTGCCGGCCTCCGAGAACCCCGAAGGGCGGGCCGCCCAGGGATACAACGCCGCCGACGCCTTCTTCGTCAACGGCTTCACGACCGACAACAACGTGAGCGTGCGCGGTGGTACGGAGCGGACCTCTTACTACTTCTCGGGTGGTTACCTGAACCAGTCGGGTATCATTCCGGAGTCGAGCTTCGAGCGGATCTCGCTGCGCACCACGCTCAGCACCGATCTGACCGACAAGCTGACGGCCAGCATCTCGGCCAACTACGTCAACTCGGGCGGTCGCCGCATGGAGCGCGGGTCGAACCTGCGGGGCATCATGCTGGGTCTGGTGCGGAACACACCGACCTTCGACGTGGGCGACGGCCTGACGGGGCGTGACGCCGCCGCCGAGCCGAGCACTTACGAACTGCCCGACGGTACGCAGCGCAGCTACCGCGCCGGTATCTACGACAACCCCTTCTGGGTGGTGAACAACAACTACACCACCGACAACGTGAACCGCATCATCGGTTACACCTCGCTCAACTACGAGGTGTTGCCCTGGATGACCTTCTCCTACAAGCTCGGCCTGGATACCTACGCCGAAGAGCGCCTGGGTCACATCGACATCGTGCCGAACTGGAACCCCGGTCTGGTGCAAAACGACAACATCAACTCGACGAACATCAACTCTGATTTCCTCGTGCTGATGAGCCACGAGTTCGGACCTAACTTCGAAGTGACGGCCACTTTGGGTCACAACTACTTCAGCAACATGACCGACCGCCGCCTCACCACGGGCAACGGTCTGAGCCAGCCCGACTTCTTCAACATCGCCAACGCTTCGTCGGCCGTGTCGAGCAACCCCATCAGCAAGCGTAAAGTGCACGGGGTGTTTGGTGACGTGAAAGTCGGTTTCCGCAACCAACTGTTCCTCAACCTGTCGGGAAGGAACGACTGGTCGTCGACGCTGCCCGACGACGACAACTCGTTCTTCTACCCGGCGGTCAGCCTGGGCTGGGTGCCGACCGAGACGTTCAACGTGAACAGCGCGATCCTGTCGTACGCCAAGCTGAGGGCCAGCTACGGTCAGGTGGGTAACGACGCGCCGCTCTACGCCACGACCTCCTACTTCGAGCAGGCACAGGCAACGGGCGACGGCTTCATCAGTCCCGACAACGGCATCGTGTTCCCCTTCTTGGGGCAGAACGCCTTCGAGCAAGACGGTATCCTCGGTAACAACCAACTGCGTGCCGAGCTGACCACGACCTGGGAAGTGGGCGCCGACGTGCGGTTCCTGAACAACCGCTTGGGTCTGGACCTCACCTACTACGATTCGGAGACGACCGACCAGATCATTCCCGTGCAGATTTCGGCCGCTTCCGGCTTTCTGCAAGTGGTGCGCAACGCCGGACGCGTGAGCAACCGGGGCATCGAGGCGGTTCTGACCGGCACGCCGGTTAAGACTTCGAGCTTCACCTGGGACATCACGGCCAACTTCACCACCTTCGAGAACATCGTCGAGGAGCTTGCGCCCGGTCTGGACAACGTCTTCCTGGCGGGCTTCACGAGCACCTCTTCCCGTGCGGTGGCCGGTGAGCCTTTCGGCGCACTTTACGGTACGGTGTTCCAGCGCGCTCCCGACGGCCAGCTCATCATCGGGAACGACGGCTTCCCGCTGACCGAGGCCGACCCGCAGGCCGTCGGCAACCCACTGCCGGATTGGCTGCTGGGTATCCGCAACGGCTTTAACTACAAAGGAATCGGCTTTTCGTTCCTGGTCGATATCCGCCAGGGCGGCGACGTGTGGAACGGTACCAGAGGCGTGGCCGAGTACTTCGGCGTGACGCAGAGGACCGCCGACGAGCGCGAGCTGACCGGTGTGGTGATCGACGGCGTGGTGAATACGGGCACGGCCGCCGAGCCCAACTACGTGCCGAACCAAAAGCAGGTTGACTTCGCCAACCCCGCCCAAGGGCTGGGCTCGTACCGCTGGGTACGTTACGGCTTCGGTACGATCTCGGAAGAGAACATCGAGGACGCCTCTTGGGTCCGCCTGCGCGAAGCGCGCCTCTCCTACACGCTGCCCGGCACGCTGCTCGGCGGTACGTTCAGCAACGTGAACCTGTCGCTCTTCGGCCGGAACCTGCTGCTGTTCACGCCCTACACGGGTGTCGACCCCGAGACGAACCTGACGGGCACTTCGAATGGCTTCGGTCTCGACTACTTCAACAACCCCAACGTGCGTAGCTACGGCGCGACGTTGCGTTTTTCCCTCTAATTCTCCCTCTACATAAGATGAAGAAAATACTAGCACTATCCGCGACGCTGCTGACGGTAGCAGCGTGCGACTTCGGCGACACGAACGTCGACCCGGCCAAGCTCAGCGACGTGCAACTGCCGTTCCTGCTGCCCTCGGCCGAGGCGCACGTGGGCTTCACGCGTGGAGCCATCGGCGCGCGCAACGCCGGCATCATCATGCAATACTTCGAGGGCACCGACGCCCAGCAGTTGCAGTACACATCGTACACCATGCCCGCCGACACGTACAACAACATGTGGCGGACGGGTCTGTACGGCGGTGCGATGAAGGACCTCAACAAGATCATCGTCGATACCGACGCTGCCGTGGAAGGGAGCCTGAACGCACCTTACTACTCGGGCATCGCGAAGGTTCTGATGGCTGATATGCTCGGCATGTCTACCTCCTTCTTCGGCGACGTGCCCTTCCGGAACGCGTTCCGTGGAGAAGAGGGCATCACCGAACCTGAGTACGACCTGCAAGAGCAGAACTTTGAGGACATCCAGCGGCTGCTGGACGAAGCCATTGCTGAGCTGAGTGGTGACGAAGGTGACATCGTGCCCGGTGCGGACGACTACATCTTCGGCGGTGACAACGAGGCGTGGATCGCCACGGCCTACACGCTGAAAGCACGCTACCACCTGATGCTGTCGCGCAAGGGGCAGGCAAACGTCGACGCTGCCCGCACGGCGCTGGCGAACGCCATCAGCAGCAACGCCGACAACGCTTACCACCCGTTCGGGGCGGCGCTGACGGCTTCCAACCCTTTCTTCCAATTTGAGACCGACCGTTCGAATACGATGATCCTGGCCGACTACTTCGTGGGCCTGATGGAGGGTGACCCGCGCGAGTCGCTGGTGGTGATCAACGACAACCGCTTCGCGAACGGCTTCTGGACGAGCGCCACCTCGCCGGTGAAGATTGCCAACTACGCCGAGGTGAAGTTCATGGAAGCCGAGATCGCACAGCGTTCGGGTGACTTCGGCGGGGCCGGCGTGGCGCTGGCCGAGGCCGTACGTGCCAACATGGAAGAGATGGGCGTCGACGAGGCGGACATCAGCGGCTACCTGTCGGGCTTAGCCGCCGTGACGGCGGGCGACGCCGGTCTGGAGGTCATCATCAACGAGAAGTACAAGGGCCTCTACCCCCAGACCATTCCGTGGGCAGACTACCGGCGCACGGGCTTCCCGACGATAACGCCCGACCCCAACTTCAACGAGAGCTTGACGCCGAGCGGCAGCATTCCCCGACGTGTGCTCTACCCGGAGTCGGAGGTGAACTTCAACCTGGCGAACCTCGACGTGGCCCGCACCCGTCAGGACCGCGACGGCAACGGCTTGCTGCTGGACGACCAACTCTGGGCGTTCATTCCTTAATCTCCCTTCAACTGACTAAGACTTACAACTAATGCGAAATATCGCTCATAAACTGCTGCTCTTGTCGCTGCCGCTCGCGGTGATGCTGACGAGCTGCGAAGACGCCGAAGATGTTTTGACCTACGTCGACCCCGATAACGACCTCACGTTCGTGGGGGCACCCGGCTTTTCGACCTCTTTTTCCGAGCTCGACGAGACGGTGACCGTACAGGTACGCAACGGCGGACCGGACACTGATCTGGAAGTAGAACTGGCCGACGGCACTCAGCTCGGCACCGTTACCCTGAGTGGCGGCCAAGGGAGCTTCGTTACCACGCTGAGCGCGCTGGGATTGGCCGAAGACGGTGACGGCGAAGAGATTCGCTTCTACGCGGACGGAGCCGGCGGGCGGGTGTACCGCTCCCTGAACGTCAGTGTGTTCGAGCCGATTAGCCTCAGTGCTTCCGATGAAGAGATTCGTCAGACCGACGAAGACACGGTGACTTTCAGCTGGGACGTGGAGGCCTCAGAGACGGCGCTGGGTACGATCACGGCCGTCGTGACGGCCGGGGGCGCGACGATCGACAGTGTAACCGTCAATGCCGAGGGTTCGCTGTCGTACGACGGCTCGCGGTTCGAGGTGGGCGACACCGTGATGCTTACCCTGACGGCCGCAAGCGCCAACGGGACGCTCACCACGGTAGCCACCGAGATGTTCGTCATCGAGACGTTCGCGTTTGAGAACGAGAGCGACGCCATCGTGCTCGACTCGAATGCGGTGGGCTACGACCTGATGGGCGACTCGCTGACGATGATGATGGACGACGCCGACCTGATCCGGGAACTCACTCAGAACTCGACCGCCATTCAATTGAGCACCTCCGACAGCCTGTCGTTGATCGAAATCTCCGAGGATGACTTCGATACCGGCGACCAGGTAGCCACCGAAGAGTTGTTCGCCACCGGCACGATCGTCGACATGGTGATGCTTTCAGAGAGCGAAGACGCCTACTACGCTTACCGTTTGCAGATGGCCGACGGCACCTTTATGTACGGTTTGCTCAAGATCGACGAAGTGGACCTAACCGTGAG
>JBARYS010000386.1:0-1982 GCA_049648155.1 Catalinimonas sp.
TCAGGAGTGCTTTTCTCATCAGTTTGCGTTGAGGGTAGATAGGAAGGATCGAGCCCGAACTTACGAGACCCGCGCCCGCCGGAGTATTTTTTGTACCTTGGGTGCTGAAGGTATCACTTAACTAATAAGGCGTTTCCGGCTGGCGCTGTATTTGCAAATATTCAACCTTATGAGAAAACACGTACTGCTCTTTGCTTCGCTGTTTGGTCTCGTGCTGACGGCGGCCGGCCAATCCGACAAGGTGCTCGACAGCGTCATGCAGTCGCTGCGCAGCGGCGACGCCCGCGCCCTGACGAGCCACCTGAACGAGTCGGTAGAGCTTGGCTTCGACGGCCAGAAGAGCACCTACGGGCGCACGCAGGCTGAATTCGTGCTGCGTGACTTCATGAAGAAGCACCCGCCCACGGGCTTTGAATTCGTGCACCGGGGGGCGTCGAAAGACGGCATCCGTTACTGTATCGGCAAGTACGCGCACGCCGGGGGTGTCTACCGGGTGATGATGCTGGTGAAGCCCACCAACGGCTCGTACCGCATCGACATGATCGATTTCTCCCGGGAATAGCTTTTGGCACGTATCTTGTAAATAACCTTCCCGATTGTGAGGGTTTAGGGGAAAGGCGTCGGTCTGCGGACCGGCGCCTCTTTTTATGTGCAAACCAGACAAAAACGCTAACATTCTGCGCGCTCCCGCAGTTTATTGTAGGGTTTGCGGACTGAAAAGCTTTTGCCGCCGAGCGCACGCATCGCTTCGTGCCGTACCTTTGTTCCGTCGGATAACTGATCGTATTTCCATCAACCTGAAACGTTTATGAGTTCGGTGATCATTGCCGCCATCGTGGCCTTTACCCTGGTCATTCTGTTGCTGGTGGCGGTGCTGCTGGTAGCCCAGTCGAAGCTGGTGCAGAGTGGCGACGTCAACATCTTCGTCAACGGCGACACGTCGAACCCCATCGTCGCGCCGGCGGGATCGACGCTGCTCTCGACGCTGTCGGCCCAGAAAATCTTTCTTCCTTCAGCCTGCGGCGGCGGCGGCACCTGCGCCATGTGCAAGTGTATCGTCGAGGACGGCGGCGGCGACGTGCTGCCCACCGAAGTAGGCCACCTGAGCCGTACCGAGCAGAAGGAGAACGTCCGCCTCTCGTGCCAAGTCAAGGTGAAGCAGGACATGCACATCCGCATCCCCGAAGAGATCTTCGGCATCAAGAAGTGGGAGTGCGAGGTGGTATCGAACTACAACGTGGCCACTTTCATCAAGGAGTTCGTGGTGAAGCTGCCCGAGGGCGAGTTTCTCAACTTCGAACCGGGTGGGTACATCCAGGTCGACGTGCCGGCCATCACCTGTGAGTTCGGCAACATCGACATCAGGCCGAAACCCGAGCTGGAGCGCGCCGACGACGCCTACCAGCCCGACTGGGACAAGTTCGGCATGTGGGGCCTGAAGATGGTCAACCCCGAGCCGATCTTCCGCGCCTACTCGATGGCCAACCACCCGGCCGAGGGCAACATCATCATGCTCAACATCCGGATCGCCACGCCGCCGTGGGACCGCGCCAACAACAAGTTCATGGACGTCAACCCGGGCATCTGCTCGTCGTACGTCTTCACGCGCAACCCCGGCGACAAGGTGACCATCTCCGGTCCCTACGGTGAGTTCCACATCAACCCGACCGATCGCGAGATGATCTACATCGGCGGCGGCGCGGGCATGGCTCCGCTGCGGTCGCACATCTTCCACCTGTTCCACACCGAAAAATCGGACCGCAAGGTGTCGTACTGGTACGGCGGCCGCTCGCTGCGCGAACTTTTTTACACCGAACACTTCCGGAAGATCGAAAAGGAGTTCTCGAATTTCCAGTACAATATTGCCCTCTCGGAGCCGCTGCCCGAAGACAACTGGGACGGCTACACCGGATTCATCCACTCGGTGGTGTACGACAACTACCTGAAGAACCACCCCGAGCCGGACGAGATCGAGTATTACC
>JBARYS010000387.1:0-1571 GCA_049648155.1 Catalinimonas sp.
AAACGAAGCGGTAGAGTCTAGTTGAAGGATGGTCATCGAAACGACCAGATCGGCCCCACTGAAGTCGACCGTGCGTGCTGTGTTGTTGTCGTAGAGCGAAGTGGGCGTGTGCGCGGCCAACCACAGCGTATCGCCGACGGCCAGCACGCCCGCCGCCGGGGCGGCCTGGAAGCCCACTTGGAAGGCGTAGCGGTCCTCGACGCACGCAAACGGGCAGCCGCTCAGCAGCAGACCCGCCGCCACGGCCGCCGCCGTTGTCAAAAGCGATCTAGTAGCCATAATCATCAAAGAGTTGGTTTACTTGTGCTTGCTGATTGTTGCCGTTCTCCTGTAGCAGCCGCGCCTCGAAGGCCGGTACCGATTGCACGTCGGCGTCTAGGGCGTTGAAGAGTTGCTGGTTTGTGTAGCCGACCACCCCATCGACCACCTGCGTGATACCAGTCGGCTCACCGGGGGCAGGCGGGGTGTTGTCGTCGATCAGGTCAAACATAAGTCCGATAGGAATCCAGTTGAAGCGGTCAGCGCCATTGGCCGGCGACCACTCTTCCAGCACCCGGGCGTAGGTGCCCTGCCCGCCAAACGGACAGATGGGAAGCGCGAAGCGTGGATCGGCCGGGTTGGGCTGCCCGCCCCGACAGCCCACGTTGAGGCCGTAGCGTAGGTCCGAAAAGAAGAGGCCGATGTGTCCGCCCCACGCCTCGGAGACGGCGATGATCGGCGAGTTGCTCGTGTTGCCGGTGCCGTAGGGGCTGAACTGCGGGTCGGACACCGTGTGGCGGGCGATCTCGGCCTCGACCGCCGTGACGAACTGACCGTAGGTAAAGTCGCCCACCTTGGCGTAGTGCGCCGCGTGGCCCAGCTCTTCGAACAGCGTGCGGTACATCCGGTCGGAGACGAAGTTTCCCCAGCCCATCGCGTTGTTGTAGTTGTAGACGATGTCCACCTGTCCGCTCAGCAGGGTGATCAGAGATTGAATCCGACTGGCCAGGGCTGACGGGGGGCTAGCGATAAACCAACTCGCGTACGGCGGGGGTATCCTGGACGCCAGACGCTGGTGGTACATCGGCGCGGCCCCGCCGCCCGCTGCCCAGGTGGTCAGCAGCACCTTCATGCCCATGGGAGGCTGACCGACTCCCTGCGCCGTGGCCAGTGTGCGGTAGTTCTGCACAGAGTTGTGGGTCGTAGCCGCTACCCAGATGCGGTTGTTCGGCGTGTTGACGGCACTATTGTCGCGCCGGTAGGTGAAATTCGTTGCCGCCGTGTTCAGTTCATTGCCCTGGAACGTGCCGAGGCGGTCCCGCACGGCGAACAACGTCTGCCAGAGGCGCGTGCCCCGCAAAGCACGGATCGTAGCAAACTGGTTCTTAAACTTCACGTGCAACTTCACCTTGTTGCGGAACCGCTTCGTGATGCGGTAGAAGCCCTGGTCGTCGGTCCACACCCGCTGAATCTTGAACCACCGGCGGGCCACCACCCGCGCGTTGCGCAGACCCTCGTCGCCGAGTTGCGTGTCGTTGACTAACAGCCGGCTCTGCGCCGGTGGCGGCGGTGGTGGCGGCGGTGGCGGCGGT
>JBARYS010000388.1:0-2582 GCA_049648155.1 Catalinimonas sp.
GCGGCAGGACTTGTTCGAAGAGAGCACGCTGGCGGCTTCGACGCCGACCAACGAGCAACTGGAAGCGGCAGAGTACCGACAGCAGATCCTCGTCCGCGCGTGCAACTTCTTCTACCTAGAAGGCGACGTGCGGGCGCGCATCGAACGGGCCGAGGGCGGCTTTCGGGTGGTCGACACCGACCTCCGTTTTACCGGGGAGGAGACGCGCCGTTTGATCGACGAGCACCCCGAGCGGTTCAGCCCCAACGTCGCGCTGCGGCCGCTCTACCAAGAGTGTATCCTGCCGAACGTCGGGTACGTGGGTGGCCCCGCCGAGGTGGCCTACTGGCTACAACTGAAAGGGGTGTTCGAGCACTACGGCGTGCCCTTCCCGGTGGTGCTGCCGCGCAACTTCGCGCTGGTCATCAACAAGTCGAACCGGCGCAAGCTCGATAAGCTGGACCTGCCGCCCGCCTGGGTGCTGCGCGACGAAGAGGAGATCAAGTCGGCCTACTTGGAGCGCACCCTCGGCGAGCGCGTGGACCTAGGACCCGAAGCAGCGGCGCTGGTGGCGTTGTTCGAGCAGATCGGTGCGAAGGCCGAGGGGGCCGACCCCAGCCTCGCGGGCTTCGTGGCCGCCGAGGGGAAAAAAGCGGCCAAGTCGCTCGGCAACATCGGCAAGCGGGTGCGTAAGGCGGAGGAGGGGCGCGAGGCCACTGCCCTCAACCAGATCAGTACGCTCAAGGAGAAGCTCTTCCCCGGGGGGACGCCGCAGGAGCGCCACGACAATTTCCTTTCGATTTACCTGAACGACCCGGAGTTCGTCGCGAAGTTGTTGGCGACCTTCGACCCTTTCGCTCACCATTTCTACATCTTGTCGGACGATGCGTAAACGAGAAGCACGCGCGGAAGCCCTGCAACGCCGGGGGCAGTTGAAAAGGCCGGAGTTGGAACGACTCAGCGAACAGATCGCCCGGCGGTTTCTCAAGCACTTCGGCAAGACGTTGGCGGCGTCGGGTACCGTACACATCTTTTTGAGCATTCCCGACCGTAAAGAGGTCAACACCAACTACCTGATCGACGGCTTGCGCGGGCAGTTTCCCGACGTGCAGATCGCGACCTCTTACATGACCGACTTCGACGAGGGGCGGATGGAGACGACCCGCCTGGATCCCGACGGTGAGCTGATCGCCAACCGCTGGGGTGTGCCGGAGCCGGTGGAGGTCTGGCCGGTCGAGGAGTGTGAGATCGACCTGTTGGTCGTACCCCTGCTGGCTTTCGATACCCGGGGGGGGCGCATCGGTTACGGCAAGGGCTTCTACGATCGCTTCCTGGCGCGCTGCCGTCCCGAGGCGCTGCGGGTGGGGGTGTCGGTGACCGGGCCGATCGCCACGCCGCTCGAAAACGTAGACGAACACGACGTACCCCTGCACCACTGCGTGACCCCGGAGCGGGTGTACGACTTTTCTAAATAACTGAGTATCACGCACGGTGCCCGGCGCGTACGCGTTGTATCAGACGCGTGCGGCGGCGGGTCGTCAGGCGGCTACAAGTAGGCGTGGCGGCCCGCTCACGGCCTACCAAACAAGTCTATCTTTGTCATGGTGAACAGGCTACTCCTCCTTTGCAGCTTTCTACTCTTGGCGGGCGCACTGCGTGCCCAAGATGATGACTACTACAACCCCCGCGTCCGCGTGGAGCCGAGTGTGCCGAAGCCGCGAATCGACGCCCCGGCCCCTGTCTACCTGGGTGGCGGCACCGGGTTCGACAGTCCGGTCGGTATCATCGGTGGTTTGGTAGACGTCGCCGTGGCCGAGAAGATTTCGGTGGGCGCGGGATTAGGCATCGGCGGCTGGGGCCTCAAGGCCACGGGGCAGGCGCGGTACTACTTCAACGCTTATCCCAAGGGCCTAGCCGCCAACGTCGGATTTTCCTACGTATCCGGCATCAGCGAGATCGAGATCACCACCACCAACATGAGTGATCCCATCCGTGTGCGCTTTGAGCCACTCACGACGATAAACCTGTCGGGCATCTACTTCCTGAGGGTCGGCAAGCTGTGGCGTATGGGCTTTGAGGTGGGATACTCGGTACCCCTTAAGTTCGATGCGTACGAGAACCTCGATTACCCCGCCAGAGTGCTGGACAGACCTGCCCAGCAGTTTCTAGAGGTCTGGCAGCCGGGCGGCATCATCGTCGGCCTCTCTTTGTACCTAGCCATTCGTCCCTGACCCTTGATGGAAAATCCTGTATTGATCTTCGGCGCTACCACGCTGGGCCGCACTGCCCTCGACATATTCGCCGGCAACGGAGTGGCCGTGTACGGCTTCCTGGACGATGACCCCGCCACGCACGGGGTGGAGATCGGCGAGGTGTCGGTGCTCGGCAGTACCGACGACGACGGCTTCCTGAAGCTGATCGGGCGCAAGTGCGAGGCGTTCGTGGCGGTCGAAGACGTCGCCCTACGGCGGGGATTGGTGAAGATGCTCCACGACCGGCGGCATGTGATGCCGGTCAACGCCGTCCATCCGTCGGCGCTGCTCTCGCCGGGTGCGTCGCTCGGCCACGGCACGCTGGTCGGGGTGGGGGCCATCGTCAACACC
>JBARYS010000389.1:0-4205 GCA_049648155.1 Catalinimonas sp.
GGCGAGTCCCTCCCGGTTCAGTTGCGCGTCGAGCACGGCGCGGACGGCGGGGGCGGTGGGCGGCACCGGGTCGAGGCCGCGCGTCACGGCGCGTACGTACAGTCCCGAGCCGCCCGTGAGCAGGGCCACGTCTTGCGTCCGGTAGAGGTCATCGAGGCGGGCGAGGGCGTCGGCCTCGAACTGCGCCACGTTGTAAGCGTCGTGTATCGAGCGGCAGTCGACGAAGTGGTGCGGCACGCCGCCCTGCTCCTCGGCGGTAGGCTTGGCCGTGCCGATCGACATCTCGCGGTAGAACTGGCGGGCGTCGGCCGAGAGGACTTCGCCGCCGAAGTGCCGCGCGAGCTGCACCGTGACGGCGGTTTTTCCCACGGCGGTCGGCCCCACCACCACGATCAGGTGTTTCATGCGTCGTGCGTCTGGGCTCAGCGCTGGTCGTGGACGACTGAAAGCGCGTGGTGGGGCACCCGTGGCGGCGATCCGTAGAGCAGAATCTTCTCGTCCTTGCTCACACACAACATAACCGGATGAGTCTAGAGCTCCTCACACCAAGATCGACATGATGTCATCCTTGCTGAGGCTCTTGACGAAGTTCTCTTCGGTGGTGATGAGTTCGCTGGCGAGGCGCTGCTTGTCTTGTTGCAGCATCAGGATCTTCTCTTCGACCGTGTTGCGCGTGATGAACTTGTAGGTGAACACCTGCCGCTGCTGGCCGATACGGTGCGCCCGGTCGACGGCCTGCGCCTCGATGGCGGGGTTCCACCACGGGTCGAGGATGAACACGTAGTCGGCCGCCGTCAGGTTCAGCCCCACGCCACCCGCCTTGAGCGAGATCAGGAAGACCTTCAGCTCCGGATCGTTCTGGAAGTTTTCGACCTGCCGACGGCGGTCCTTGGTGCTGCCGTCCAGGTAGGCGTACTTGATCTTGCGCCCGTCGAGCACGCGCCGCAGGATGGATAGGTGCTTCACGAACTGGCTGAAGATCAGCACCTTGTGGTCTTCTTCCAGGATGCTCTCCAGCTTGTAGAACACGTCGTCGAGCTTGCCCGAGTCGCCCTCGTAGCCCTCGTCGAGCATACGCGGGTGGTTGGCGAGCTGTCGCAGCGTGGTCAGGCCCTGCAAAAGGATCAGTTGCGACTTCGAGACGCCGTTGTGCTCAATGAAGTCCAGAATCTTGTTGCGGTAGTACGACTTGGCCTCTTCGTAGACCTTCTCCTGCTGCTCGGTCATGATGCAGTACTGCACCTGTTCGATCTTGTCGGGCAGCTCGCGCGCCACCTGCGACTTGTGCCGCCGCAGCACGAACGGCTTGATGATGCTGTAGAGCTTGCGCGTCTTCTCCTCGTCACGGTGCTTCTCGATGGGCGTCAGAAACTCCTGGCGGAAAAAGCCCTGCGGGCCGAGCAGGCCGGGGTTGACGAAGTTCATCTGCGACCAAAGGTCGAGCGTGCTGTTTTCGAGGGGCGTGCCGGTTAGGATCAGCCGCTGGTGGGCGCGCAGCCTCTTGACGGCCTTCGCCACGTTCGACGCCGGATTCTTGATGGCCTGCGACTCGTCTAGAATCACGTAGTGAAAGTAGTACTCGCGCAGCATCTCCACGTCGATGCGGGCGATGCCGTACGAGGTCAGGATCAGGTCGTAGCCCTCGAACTGTTTCACGTCCTTAACACGCTGCGTGCCGGTGTATACGAACACCCGCAGGTTGGGCGTGAAGCGCTTGGCCTCCATCTCCCAGTTGTAGACCAGCGAGGTAGGCATCACCAGCAGCGAGGCCGTCTGCGCGCCGTTCTCCTTTTCGTGTTGCAGCAGTGCCAGCGCCTGGATGGTCTTCCCCAGCCCCATGTCGTCGGCCAGGCAGCCCCCGAAGCGGTACTTGTTCAGGAACAGCATCCAGTTGTAGCCCGCCTTCTGGTAGGGGCGCAGTGTGCCTTCGAAGCCCGCAGGTAGGGGCACGTCGTCGATCTGCTCGAACTCGCGCAGCTTCTCCAGCTTGCGGCTCATGGCTACCTGCGCCATCTGGCCCACCTCCAGCTCCTTGACCAGCGCCAGGTGGTGCTTTTGCAGCTTCAGCGCGTCGCCGCCCCGCTCTTCGGTGAAGGCCAGCAACTCGGAGTAGCGCGTGAACCACTCTTCCGGAATCAGGGCGATCTCGCCGTTGGGCAGTTCGAACTCACGCTTCTTCTGGACGATGAGCTTGCGCAGCTTCATGAAGGGCACCTCGTAGGGACCGAAGTGCACCGTGCCGCGGATGTCGAACCAGTCGCGGTCTTCCTTGACCTCCAAGTTGATCGTGGAACGACCGATGAAGTAGCGGCGGCGGTCGTCGGCGCGCTGCTCCACCTCGAAGCCCTCCGTGCGCAGCTCCTCGGCGTTGTCGTTGAGCCACTGTAGCGCCTCGACCTTCGGCAGGGTCTGCTCGTGACCGACGCCGAAGTCCAGCCCCAAGTCGCGCAGTTGGTCGGTCAGGCGGAGCTCGTCGATCTTCTGCCGCGCCACGCGGTGAAAGGCGTACGAGTCGGCCGTCTTCTCGACCGCCACGCTCACCAGCGCGCCGGCGTTGGCCGGAAACGAGAAGCCGTTGTAGTGGAAGTTGAGGCAGAAGCGGATCGACTCGTCGTCGCCCTGCTCGGCGAAGTGGATCACCGGTCGCAGCGGCGGCTGTTCGGTGTTGATCGTGAAGCCGCTCGCCTGCACGTCGTACGCCTCCACCAACTGCGTGACGAACTTGCGGTAGTAGGTCTCCTCGACCTTGTGCGGAATCGTGATGAACTTCTTGTTCAGGAAGGGCTTGAGCTTGTTGCCGTCCACGTGCTCTTCGAAGTGGTAGAGGCAGTTGCCCAGCAGCAGCCACGCCGGGTAGTAGCAGACGATCATTGCGTCCTTGTACTGAAAGTCGACCTCCTCGCCGCCGTTCGTGACGATGGGCTTATAGATGGTCTGCTTGTCGTCACGGCGGAAGAAGAAGCGAACGTATGATCTCTCCGGGGCTACGTGCAGGCGCTTCCAGGTCGGCTCGCCGTCGTTGCCCATCTCAAATACGTGGCGGTCGTGCAGCAGCGGCAGAATCAGCGCCTTCTTCTCTTCGACGAACGTATCAATCTGCCCCTGCACCTGCTTGTCGCCCTTCTCGGGGTGGTAGTACTTCAGGAAGAAGTCGGGCGTCGACATCTTCTTCGGCCGGAAGCGCTTCACGATGGCATCCTGCTGAATGTCGTCCATCAGCTGAATCAGCCGGAAGTCGACCTCGTCGAGCCCTTCGGCGAATTCAGGCGCATTTTTCGACGAGATGTTCTGATTTTGCAACGTCAACCGCCCTAACTCGTCACGCTGCACCACGAACGATTCGAGCAGAAACCCGAGGTATTCGTGGTTGTAGAGCGCGTAAGTAATCTGAAAAGGTTGGTCGGTAGAGACGTTCATGTTGGGAGGGAATGAACCTCCAATTTTACCAAAAAGCCGCATAACCGAAAATTATTTCTCCGTGAAGCGCCGCGACCCGACGCCCCGCCGGGCACGGAACCTATGCCCGGCGAACGGGTTTGTGCTCGGTATGGAATTGAAAGAAGTGGAAATCGGACTGTTCGACAAGCTGGCTCCTTTCTTCGGGCGGTACGGTTTCGAGCCGGTGCGGGCCTACAACCAGTTTCGCCGCCCCACCGAGGTGGGCTTTCAAAACATGATCCTGGCCTTCAGCGCCTACGAAGAAGAGACCTGGGTGGAGGCGTTCGTCGGCGTGCGCCACGACCAGGTCGAGGAGCTGGCCTACCCGTTCACGTCGGGCGGTTACGCCTTCCGGAAGGACAGCACCACGCTGGTCACCTCGCTCGGGAAGCTCCGCGGGCAGACGCACCACCGCTTCAAGATCCAGGACGAGCGCGGCCTCTCGCGCACCGTGCGCGACCTGCAAGACTTCATGGTGACCGACGGGCTCGAGTTCGTGGAGCGCTACACGGCCCTGCACGAACTCGACGCCCTTTTCAACGACGACCCCCACCGGCCCTGCCCGTACGTGTTCAACCAGGCGCATCGCTGCTTCCGGGGGTTGGTGATGGCCCGCCTCGTTGCCCGCCCCGGCTTTGCTGCCCTCTGCCGCGCCTACCGCACGCATCTGACCACGAACGCCGCCCTGCAAGGGCGCTTCAACCGGCTGGCCCAGTTTCTACAGACCTACTCACCGAATTAGCGCGGCCGCGCCCCCACCACAAAAA
>JBARYS010000390.1:0-3444 GCA_049648155.1 Catalinimonas sp.
ACCCCGAGGCGCTGCTGCGGAGCCTCTGCGGCGGCTGGGAGGCCGTGCAGGGAGCACTCTTTGAAGTCGAAGGCGAGGGCGAGGCGCGTAGCCTGCGCATGACGGCCGGCTACGCCTACTTCCACACCGAAGGCGAATGGCCCGCTTTCAAGTGGGGTGAGGGGCTGGTGGGGCAGGTGGCCCGCGAGCGTCGGCCGCTGCACCTGGACCGTGTGCCCGACAACTACTTACAGGTGCTTTCCGGTCTCGGGCAGACGCGGCCCCGGGCGCTGGCGCTCTTCCCGGTGTGCGACGGCGAGCGCGTGCTCGGCGTGGTTGAGGTGGCCCTGTTCCGTGCGCTCACGACTGCTCAGGGGGCCCAACTGCCCCGCATCGGCGAAGTGCTCGGCGCCCGGCTGGCGCCGCACGAACCCGTTGAAGCATAGGTCGATAGCGACGACTCAACCAGAAAGACCCCACACGTAGGAACGACACGAAAATGAAGGCAACCTTCCCGGCGTACGGCTCGACAGCCCCCCTGAGCGGGGTGTGCGGCCCCGGGGGGTGACGTAAGTCAGCCCTCCGCAACGAACCCAAAGGGCCGGGCAGTCTGGTCGTTACGGCCGATTCTGTCGCGGCAGCGGGGCGGCAGCGGAGCTCCATCGCGGAGAAACCTCCAAATTATACTTGCTTTGTACAGTGCGCTCGAACCAATCAGGAGCGCTAACGGCGGCACTTTATGTTTAAGCGCATCTCAATCGGAACCAAGATTACCCTGCTCGTCATCGCCCTGGTGATGGTGGCGGTGGGGGGTATCACCTTCATGACCCTGCGGCTGGTCGAACAGCAGGCCGTGCGGGCCTTGCTGACCACCCTCGGTACCCTGGCCGACCTGAAGGCGCAGCGCCTCGATGCGGCTTTTCGCCGCACCTCGTCCGACCTCGAACTGCTGGGCGAGCTGCCCGCCGTCCACGAGGCATTCGCCGAGGCGAGCTTGGCCCTCGAAGCCGGCGCGGCCGACACGCTCGACCGCGCCCTGCGCCGCCTCGACGCCCTCGTGCAGCCCATGAAGCAGAGCTACGGCTTCGACGCGGTCAGCCTGCTGCACCCCGACGGCGAGGTAGTATACCACTCGGAGGCGGACCTGACCCCGGGCGACTACTACCAAGACCCCGACGGCGAGACCCTGCAAGAGGGCCAGCGGACCACGTACTTCAGCAGCATCTTCCAACTCGGCGACCGCTCGGTGCTGATCGTTGCCACGCCGCTGCGCGAGGGCGAGCGCACGGCGGGCATCGTGGTGTGCCGCATCGACATGACGCCGATCTACGCCGTCATGGGCGACACCACCGGACTGGGTTCTTCGGGCGAGACGGTGGTGGGCCGCCGCTACCAGGACCAGGTCATCGTGCTAAATCCCCTGCGCCACGACACCCAAGCGGCCCTGCGCCGTAGCGTGTTCGTGGGCGAACAGAATGCCGTGCCCCTGCAAGAAGCCACGGCGGGGGCGGTCGGCAACGGCCCCTCGACCGACTACCGGGGTGAGCGCGTACTGGCCGCCTGGCGGGCCGTCGACTCGACCGGCTGGGGCATCGTGGTGAAGGAAGACTTGGCCGAAGTGCTGGCCCCGCTGTCGGGCATGCGCCGCATGATCGCCGTGCTGGCCGTCCTGATCGTGCTGCTCACGGCGCTGCTGACGGTCTTCTTCTCGCGCCGCCTCGTGGCTCCGCTCACCACGCTGAAGGCCACCATGGACCTGCTGGGCAGGGGCGTGCTGCCGCAAAGCACCAACAAACACACCCGCGACGAGATCGGAGAGATGGGCCGGGCCGTCGATCAGCTAAAACTGGGGCTGCGCCGTACGGCCGACTTCGCCCACCAGATTGGGCGGGGCGACTTTCAGGCTGACTTTGAGCCGCTGAGCCAAGACGATACGCTCGGGCTGGCGCTGCTCGACATGCGCGACAGCCTACAGAGTGCCGAGAAGCGCGACGAAGAGCGCAACTGGATCATCAAGGGCGAGGCCGAGGTCGGGGAGATCCTCCGCCGCCATCAGGACATCGGCGCGCTGGGCGACGAGATCGTGGCCTTTGTTACGCAGAAGATCGGGGCCGTGCAGGGCGCGTTCTACGTGCTCGAAGAAGACGAAGGCGACGGCCGCGCCTACGTGCGGATGAAGGCCAGCTACGCCTACAACCGCAAGAAGTATCTCGCAGCCGACTTTAAGGTCGGACAGGGGCTGGTGGGGCAGTCGTGCATTGAAAACGACGTGATCTTCCGCACCGAGATTCCCGACGACTACGTGACGGTGTCTTCCGGCCTGATCGGCGACAAAAAACCGGAGTGTCTGCTGATCGTGCCGCTGGTGACGAACGAAGAGGTGAACGGCGCGCTCGAATTTGCCGCCCTCGGCAAGTTCTCGCCGCGCGAGGTCAAGTTCGTGCAGGAGGTGAGCCACATCATCGCCCGGACGCTCTTCAACATCCAGGTGAACGAGCGCACGCGCCGCCTGCTGCACGACGCCCAGGAGATGGGCGAGGAGCTGCAAGAGCAGCAGGAGATCCTGCAACAGAACGCCGAGGAGATGGCCGCCACGCAAGAGGAGCTGAAGCGCACCAACGGCCGGCTCGAACACCAGATCGAAGAGGTGAACCGCACGCAGCAACGGATGCAGACGCTGCTGGAGAACGCCTCGGAGGTGATCACGATCTACGAAGAAGACGGCACCGTGCGCTACGTGTCGCCCTCGGTGGAGCGCATCCTGGGCTACCGTGCCGACGAGCTGATCGGCGTGCGCGACGCCCAGTACGTCCACGAAGAGAGCCAAGCGCACTACGAAGGCATGTACGCCGCGCTGTTGGCCGAGCCGCACCAGCCGCACACCGTGCAGATGCAGTTCCGCCGCCGGAACGGCGAGTACGTCTGGCTCGAAGCCACCGGTAAGAACCTGCTGCACGACCCGGCCATCCAGGGCATCGTGATCAACTCGCGCGACATCACCGAGCGCCGCCTGGCCGAGCGCGAGGCGCGGATGCGCGGCCAGATGCAGGCGCTGTCGGAGAATTCGCCCGACCTCATCACGCGCGTCAACCAGGAGGGTACCTTCTTCTACATCAACCCCGTGATCGAGTCGTACACCGGCCACCGCCCCGACTATTTCCTACAACAGACGCTGGAGCAGGTCGAGATCGAGGGCAGCCTGAAGGAGGCGTGGCGCGGCATCATCGACCGCGTGCATGACGAGCAGCAGAAGGTCAAAGACGAGATCGGCTTCCAGTCGGAGATGGGCGACCGCGTGATGCAGGTCAACGCTATCCCGGAGTGGAACGAGGAGCAGCAGATGGAGTCGATCCTGCTGGTGTCGCACGACATCACCGAGCGCAAGCTGATCGAGCTCGAAGTGCAGAGCAAGAACAAGAAGATCACCGAGTCGATCAACTACGCCAAGCGGATCCAGACGGCCAT
>JBARYS010000391.1:0-2734 GCA_049648155.1 Catalinimonas sp.
AGATCGCCCTGGTCACCACGAACCTGCCCTCCGGCTACCACCGCGACGTGCAGATGATCAAGGAGCACTTCCTGCCCGCCTTCGACGACGCCCGCGCCTGCCTGCGGGTGGCCGACCTGATGCTGCAACACGTGCGCGTCAGCGAGAATCTGCTGGCCGACGACCGCTACCGCTACCTCTTCACCGTCGAGGAGGTCAACCGCGCCGTCTTGGCGGGTGTCCCCTTCCGCGACGCTTACCGGCAGGTGGGGCAGACCGTAGAGAACGGCACCTACGAACCCGACCGCCGCGTGGAGCACACCCACGTGGGCAGCCTGGGCAACCTCCGCAACGACCTGATCCAGCAGAAGATGGACGAAGTGCTGACCGCGTTCGACTTCGAACGGTCGTTGACGGCGGAGCGGGGCCTGTTGGGGGAAGGTTGATGCACTACGGATCGTGACTCGCTAAGCAAAGACGCGTACCTTATCTGTATGGAATCTCTGACGGTAATCATCCCCGACTCAGCAAGTTGGACCGACGACCAACTCTTCGACTTCTGCGCCGCGAATCACGATCTGCACGTGGAGCGCGACGCGGACGGGACCATTCACCTTATGCCACTTACCGGAGGATTCACGGGGCGCAGAAATTTTAAGTTGATTCCTCCTATTGAGAGTTGGAATACACGTGGCGAACGTGAAGCCGGGGTCGGCTTCGACTCATCAACCGGCTTTGTGCTTCCGAACGGGGCGATGCGCTCCCCCGATGTGGCCTGGCTAGGCACCGACCGCTGGGAGGCCCTCACACCCGAACAACAGCGGAAGTTCGTGCCTCTCTGCCCCGACTTCGTGCTCGAACTCCGCTCCGACACCGACCGCCTGATCGACGTGCAAGCCAAGATGGACGAGTGGATGGCGAACGGCTGTCGCCTGGGGTGGCTGGTCGATCCCGAGACGCGCCGCACGTGGGTCTACCGCCCCGGGGCGGAGCCGGAAGTTGTACCGTTCGACGCCGCGCTCGACGGCGGCGAGGTGATGCCGGGCCTGCGGGTGTGCCTCGCCGACGTGCTGGGGTAGCTCGCCTACCTTTGTCGGCGTTCTAGGAGCCGCCGCTTCCGGTCGGAGGTTCGGCGCTCTCGATACTCACGTCTCAAAATCTCGATACGCCATGCAGAAAGTAGCGGTCATCGGCGCGGGCACGATGGGCAACGGCATCGCCCACGTCTTCGCCCAGCACGGCCACCCCGTGCACCTCATCGACGTCTCGGCAGCGGCCCTCGACCGGGCGCGGCAGACCATCACCAAGAACCTCGACCGGCAGGTCAAGAAGGAGCGCATCGACGAAGCGGGCAAGCAGCGGACGCTCGACAACATCCGGACACATACCGACCTGGCGGCGGCCGTGGCCGACCGCGACCTGGTCGTGGAAGCGGCCACCGAGCGGCTGGACCTGAAGCTGGAGATATTCCGGCAACTCGACGCCGCTTGCCCCAGCGGGACGATCCTCGCCACCAACACCTCGTCGATCTCGATCACCCAAATTGCCGCCGTCACCAACCGCCCCGACCGCGTGGTGGGGATGCACTTTTTCAACCCCGTGCCGGTGATGAAGCTCGTGGAGGTGATCCGCGGCTTCGCCACCTCCGACGCCGTGACCGAGCAGGTGATGCAGCTCGCCCGCGACCTGGGCAAGGTGCCCACCGAGGTGCGCGACTACCCCGGCTTCGTCTCGAACCGCGTGCTGATGCCGATGATCAACGAGGCCATTGAGACGCTGTTCGAAGGCGTGGCGGGCGTCGCAGAGATCGACACGGTGATGAAGCTCGGCATGGCCCACCCGATGGGCCCGCTGCAACTGGCCGACTTCATCGGGCTGGACGTCTGCTTGTCGATCATGCGCGTGTTGCAAGCGGGCTTCGGCAACCCCAAGTACGCGCCCTGCCCGTTGCTCGTCAACATGGTGGCCGCCGGTCACCTCGGCGTCAAATCGGGATCCGGCTTTTACGACTGGTCACACACGGGGCCGTCCCACGGCACGAAGGAGCTGATCGTAGCCGAGCGGTTTAGGTAGCGGGGGGCTTTGGGGGCTTACGCCGCCTTAGTCAGTCGAGACGTTCGTTGAGTCTACCACACAGTTTGATCATGAGCGACGGCGAGTAAGTCAGCGAAGCGCGTTTGATGGGATACCACCAAGCGGCTGAGTCTATACTTCTGCTATTAGCAAGAGTACGGGAATTCGCTCTTTAGCTAAAAACCAACCGCCAATCACCAAAACCCATTAGCTAAACCGCCACGTCGTTGGTGCGCAGAGCTTCGTTTAGCGAAGTCTTTAGATCGGTGCTGGCTTTGCGTTGGCCGATGATCAGCGCGCAGGGCACCTGATATTCGCCGGCGGGAAAGCTTTTGGTGTAGCTGCCGGGGATGACCACCGAGCGCGGCGGCACGAAGCCCCTGTATTCTTTTGGTTCGCTGCCCGTCACGTCGATGATCTTCGACGAACCGGTGATGGTGACGTTCGCACCCAGCACCGCCTCGCGCCCCACGCGTACGCCCTCCACCAGAATACAACGCGAACCGACGAAGGCCCCGTCTTCCACCACCACGGGGGCGGCCTGTACCGGCTCCAGCACCCCACCGATGCCCACGCCGCCGCTCAGGTGCACGTCGCGGCCGATCTGCGCACAACTGCCCACCGTGGCCCAAGTGTCGACCATCGTGCCCTCGCCGACGTACGCGCCGATGTTCACGTACGA
>JBARYS010000392.1:0-6060 GCA_049648155.1 Catalinimonas sp.
AGGTAAAGTCGGTGGCGGCTGCCGGGGCCGCCGTGCCGCCGGGGGTGGCGGTGAGCGTGGTGTAGGCGGGCTGGGCCTCCCGCACGATCACGCGTTGTTCGTCGAAGCCCAGCAGCTTGTAGGTGCCGAGGGTGAGGCCGCTGCACAGCAGGCCGACGGCCACGGAGGTTTTCAGGGTTTTGCTCATCGTCATTTAACGTTTTCCAGAGTGTGTGTTTCGTGAACGACCGGCGGGCGGCGGGTCGTGGACCGCTCATCACGCATTCGGGACGGCCCTCCCATTTATCGTACGGCTGCGTACGGGTTGAGAAGAGAGCGACCGGACGCGCGGGCTTTCTTGGATTTTCAACATCCATGCCAAACCGAGGCGAGACCTCCAGAGGTGCCGGCGGTGTCACACTGACAGCGAGCGGTGCGGTTTACGTCCACGAAATGTTCCGACAATTCTAAAAGATCACCCCTGCTGACCCCCGATAATTCAACACTCGTTGGTATCAGCCGCTACCACCACTACACTCTCCTCAGAGGCGGGCACATCGCGTTTGCTATAATTTCCGTACAATAAGTCAAGAATTTGGTAACATCAGAAGTAATAGAAGATGCACTTACCCAATTGTTTGCGCACCCTTACGCTTTTACTGGCCGCTTTGGTGATCCTCGGCGGCTGCCGGCAGAAGCATATTGAGACCGTCGAAGAGCTGATCGCCTCGATGACACCCGAGGAGTTGATGAAGATGCTCGAGGACGTGCCCGAAGATCAGGTAGAGCGCGACTTGGACGACATCCGCGCCGACGGCAAGCTGACGGCCATCACCACCTACAGCGCCACCAACTACTTCCTCTACCGGGGCCGCACGATGGGCTACGAGTACGAGCTGCTCAGTTGGCTGGCCGACGACCTCGACCTGGAGTTGGAGGTGATCGTGGCCGAAGACCAAGATGCCTTGTTCGATATGCTGCAAAACGGTGAGGGTGACATCGTGGCGAGCGGCATGACCATCACGCGGGCGCGGAAGCAGCGCGTCGACTTTACCCACCACCACACCACCACGCGGCAAATGCTGGTGCAGCGCAAACCGGACGACTGGCGCAAGCTGGCCACGCACCGCCTGGAGCGCAAGCTGGTGCGCAAGCAGTTTCAGTTGGTCGGCGAGTCGGTGCACGTGCGCGCCAATTCGTCGTATTACAACCGCCTAGATCACCTTTCGGACGAGATGGGCGGCGACATCGACATCGTAATCGTGCCCGGCAGCCTCACCACCGAGCAGTTGATCCGGCAGGTGGCCGAGGGCGAGATAGATTACACCGTGGCCGACGAGCACATCGCCAAGATCAACGCTGCCTACTACCCGCAGCTCGACGCAAAGACGCCCGTGAGCTTTCCGCAGCGCGTGGCCTGGGCTGTCCGGAAGAGCTCGCCCGAGTTGCTGGCGTACGTCGATGCCTGGATCAAGCAGGTGCGTACCACTCCTGATTACCACGAGATTTACCGCAAGTACTTCACCCAGGCGCGCGAGTTCCGCGAGCGCGTCGACAGCGAGTTTTACGCCCGCAATAGTGGGCGCATCTCACCGTACGACAGCCTGATCCGCCACCACGCCGACGACCTGGGCTGGGACTGGCGGCTGGTTGCCTCGCAGATCTACCAAGAGTCGCGCTTCCGCGAGCAGGCCCGCTCGTGGGCCGGTGCGCGCGGCCTGATGCAGATGATGCCCGCCACGGCGCGGCGGTACGGCGTGCGCAACCTCTCTGAACCCAGCCAGAACATCCGGGGCGGCATCAAGTACCTTTCGTACCTCGAAAACTTCTGGGAGGAGATTCCCGACTCGACCGAGCGCGTCAAGTTCGTACTTGCTTCTTACAATGCGGGCGAATATCACGTGCGCGATGCGCAGCACCTCACCGATAAGCACGGTGGCGACCCGGACCGCTGGGACGACGTCTCGGAATACCTCCTGAAATTGTCGCAGCCTCAGTACTACAACGACCCGGTGGTGAAGTATGGCTACTGCCGTGGGCGCGAGCCTTACGACTACGTACGCCACATTCTAGGCCGCTACGGTCGCTACGTGAACTTCACAGAAGACTTCGACTACGACCAAGCCGAAGAGGACGGCCGGAAGATGGCGCAGGCGGGCATGGGTCAATAAAGATCCCAGTTTCCGTCTAGGTAGTACCGGTACAGCACTGGGTCGCGCACCCGATTGACCCCGACGGAGTCGACCGGAAAGGCGTAGGTGTCCTTACCGAAAGAGGTGACCAGTTGCATCGCTTCGCCGTTGATCCAGCGCGTCGGTATCCGCTCGAAGCGGAGCGCCTGTAGCCTTTTCTTGAGCCGTTCGGAGTCACCGCTGCGGTCGGCCACGATCCAACCCCACTCGCCCATCGTCAGCACTTGGTTGTGCATCGGCACCCCGGCAAACCCCGCCGCTGTCAGGGTCCGCTCCACGCAGCGGAAGGCCCGCGTGGCGTAGTAGGGGCTGCCCGCCTGCGTCACGAGCACGCCACCAGGCCGCAGGTGGCGCGCGCACAGCTCGTAAAACTCCAGCGAGTAGAGCCGGCTCAGTTCGACGGTACGCGGGTCGGGAAGGTCCACAATGACGGCGTCGTAGTAGCCACTGTCTACCTCCAGAAAGCGGTAGCCGTCCTGATTCGTGATGCTGACGCGCCCGTCGAGCAGCGCTCCCTCGTTGAAGTCGAGCAGCACCGGGTGCGTGCGCCCCAGTTCCGTCATGGCGGGGTCGAGGTCGACCAGTCGGACGCTCCGCACCGAGGGGTATTTGAGCACTTCGCGCACCGCGCCGCCGTCGCCGCCGCCCAGCACCAGCACGTCGCGCGGCTGTCCTACCAAAGAGAGAGCCGGGTGCACCAGCGGCTCGTGATACATCGCCTCGTCGAGCGTGCTGAGTTGTTGGTTGCCGTTCAGGTAGAGCCAGTGGTGGTCCTTCCAACGGGTGATGACGATGCGTTGGTAGCGCGTCTGCTCGGCGTAGACCACCTGATCGCGGTAGCGCAACTGCTCGCCCCACAATACCAGCGGCTCGGCCCCTGCCGCGCCCGCCGCCAGTGCGAGCGGCAACAGCACGGCGGCCCCCTGCAACCAAGGCCACGCGCGGCGCGTCACGTGCGGACGCAGCCACCAGAGCAACCCCACGGCTACCATCAGGTTGATGCCCCCCAGCAGGAACGGCGTGTAGGTCAGCCCGAGGAAGGGCAGCCCGACGAACGCAAAGAACACCCCACCCAGCAAACTGCCGTAGTAGTCCTTCTCCAGCACCGACGAGACGTTCACGCGCAGCGACTCCAACTCGTCGTTTAGGCGGATGACCAGCGGAATCTCCAGGCCGATCAACAGCCCGATCAGGATCGCCAGCGCGTAGAGAAAGAAGCCCACGTAGGGCGACACGGCGGCCAGCGTATAGACGCTCAGCGAGGCAAAGGCCGTCAGCAGCGAGAGTACAAACTCGGTCACGATGAATGTCTCCAGCAGATGGCTTTTCCGGTAACGGCTCAGGCGGCTGCCCAGGCCCATCGAGAAGAGCATCACCGAAACGGTCATGGTCCACTGCACGGTCGAGTCACCCAGAAAGTAGGTCGCCAGCGTCGAGAGGATGTACTCGGCTACGATGCCCGACAACCCCGTAGCGAACAGGGCGATCTTGAGCAGGTAAGATTGAAAGCGCATCGCCGCAGGTTACGAGGAAAGTGGCGAAGTCTGAGGTCTGAAGTGGCCGACGCCCGCAATGCCTGAACACGGAAGCCAAGAACGCGCCGGCTACTTCGGGCTTCAAACTTCGCCACTTCGAACTTCGCTCCTTACCTTTGCCGCAAGGCAAATCAGTACGGTCAGCTCCTGCTGAACTCCCCCAGGGCCGGAAGGCAGCAAGGGTAGGTGGTCGTAGCGACCGGTACTTGGTTTGCCTTTTTTCGTTTCAACCCCCTCCGCAACCCAAATCCCTTACTGCGATGAAGTTTTTTGTTGATACCGCCAACCTTGACGACATCCGCGAAGCCCACGAACTGGGCGTGCTCGACGGCGTGACCACCAACCCCTCGCTGATGGCTATGGAAGGCATCACGGGCAAGGACAATATCTTCCGTCACTACCGCGCCATCTGCGACATCGTCGACGACAACGTCTCGGCGGAGGTGGTCGGCACCAAGTTCGACGACATGGTGCGTGAAGGGGAAGAGCTGGCCGAGATCCATGAGAAGATCGTGGTAAAAATCCCGATGATCCGCGACGGCGTCAAGGCGATTCGCTACTTCACCGACAAAGGTATTCGCACCAACTGTACGCTCATCTTCTCGGCTGGGCAGGCGCTGCTGGCCGCCAAGGCGGGCGCGTCGTACGTGTCGCCTTTCATGGGCCGCCTCGACGACATTGGCCACGACGGCGTCGAGTTGATCGAGCAGATCGTGAATATCTACCAGAACTACGAGTACGAGACCGAGGTGCTGGCTGCCTCCGTACGCCACGTGCCGCACCTGATTCAGTGTGCCGAGGTGGGGGCCGACGTAGCCACCTGCCCGCTGAAAGTGATTTTGGCCCTCTTGAAACACCCCCTCACCGACGCGGGCCTGGAGAAGTTCCTGGCTGACTACCGCAAGGGCAACCCCGAACTGGCCGATACCGCTGGGTAGTCGATGGTCGATGGTCATGGGCATCTTCCAGTTTATTCTGCGTCCATAGACCGCACAAGCGGCCCCGCATTGGCCATGGACAACGGACTATGAACGATAGGCTATGGACCGCACGGGCGGCTTCGCACCGAATACGGATTATGGACCATTAGACAATGTACATTCTGAAGGTCAAGGGCAAGGCCAAGATCCCCGACTATATCCAGTTGCGCGACGAGAACTTCGTGCTGATCGCCTACTTCCGTGCCGACCGGCCGCTTAAAAACCTCGACCGCTACGGCCTGAAGGGCAAAGACGAAGCCCTTCGGGAAGTGATCGACGCGCTGCCCTTCGGCAAGCTACAGACACTCGACCTGTAAACCCCGCCCGCTTGAACGAACCCGTCATCACCGTCAGAGACGCGGCCATCTACCAGACCGACGCTCAGGTGCTGCGCAACGTCGACTTCGACGTCGCCAAGGGGGAGTTCGTGTATCTGATCGGGCGGACGGGCAGCGGAAAGTCTTCCCTGCTGAAGACGCTTTACGCCGACCTGCCGCTGCTGGTGGGCAACGCCGAGGTGACGGGCATCTCGCTGCGGAAGATTCAGAACCGGGAGGTGCCTTTTCTGCGTCGCAAGCTGGGCATCGTTTTTCAAGACTTTCAGCTTTTACCCGACCGGATCGTGGCCGACAACCTCCGCTTCGTGATGCGTGCCACCGGCTGGCGCGACCGCTCGCGCATGAAAAAGCGGATGCTCGAAGTACTCATGAAGGTGGGCCTGGGGTCGGTCGAGAGTAAGTACCCGCACCAACTTTCGGGAGGCGAACAGCAGCGGGTGGTCATCGCACGGGCGTTGCTGAATGAGCCCGCCGTGGTACTGGCCGACGAGCCCACCGGCAACCTGGACCCGGAGGTGGGCACGGGCATCCTCAACGTGTTTCAGGAGATCAACCGCAGCGGCACGGCCGTGCTGATGGCGACGCACAACCATCACTTCGTGACCGACCACCAGGCGCGGGTGCTGAAGTGCGAGGACGGACGGCTGCTCGACTCGGCGCGCGGGCAATTCGCCCTCTCGGATGCCCGTTAGGCTCTCGGTGCTGCTGCCCACCTACGCGTGGTACGTGCGGCCCCTCGTGACGCAGTTGCTGGCGCAATTTGCCGACGTGGGCGGTGTCGATGCGTGCGAGGTGCTGGTGTTCGACGACGCCTCTCCCCCCGCGTTCCGACGTCAAAATGAAGCGCTGGGCCGCTACCCCGGCGTGCGCTTCCGCGCGTACGAAGAGAACCAGGGGCGGGCGCGCATCCGCAACAGGTTGGCCGAAGCGGCGCGGGGCGAGTGGCTCCTCTTTCTGGACGCCGACTCGGCCGCACCGCACGGAGACTTTCTGCGCCACTACCTGCGAGTGGCCGAGGCCGGGCCGGCCCCGGTGG
>JBARYS010000393.1:0-1509 GCA_049648155.1 Catalinimonas sp.
CAATCATTCACAACTATTCATATCTTGTGAAATGTGATCTGCTTTTATGGAACCCACGTCCACCCCATTGATCAGCGACACAAAGGCAGTTGATCTGTACATCGGTCAACACGCACTGATCAAGCATCTGGCGGACGGATACGAGTATTGGGACAAGATCAAGTTCAAAAAGCTACCGGTGGATGCTTCCCCTCAAACCGTATGGGCGGCCGTGAAGCTCGCCCGCCGAACCACGCTCCAGGAGATCAGGCTAGGCGGCAACTTATTCAAGTACAACGTACCCCACGACCTTCAAAGGCAACTGCACGAGTTCGATTTGCACCTCGGCGGCCATTTGGGTAGTCAAGGGCAAGTGTCGGACGAAGACCGGCAGCGCTATTTGATCTCTTCGATCATGGAGGAGGCCATCGCGTCGAGCCAGATTGAAGGAGCCGTCACCACCCGCGAGGTCGCTAAGGAGATGCTGCGGCAACAACGGCCACCCCGCGACCCTTCTGAACGGATGGTGACGAACAACTACCACACGATTCAGCACATCGTCGAACGTCAACACGAACCGCTGACCGTCGAAGGGTTGCTACAGATACACCGGCTCATCACAGAGGGTACGCTCGAAGACCCGCTGGACGCCGGGCGGCTGCGAACTCGCCAGGTCAACGTGGTGGACACGTCGCGCAGCGAGGTAGTTCACGTGCCGCCGGCACATACCGAACTGCCCACGCTGATCGATGCGTTCGTGGCCTTCTTCAACCGGCGTGACGAAGAGCCGTTCATGCACCCGGTCGTCAAAGCCTGCGTACTGCACTTTCTGCTGGGGTGGATCCATCCGTTTGCCGACGGCAACGGGCGCACGGGGCGAGCGCTCTTCTACTGGTTTCTGCTCTCGCGTGGCTATTGGCTGACGCAGTACCTCTCTATTTCGCGGCTGATCGTGAAGACCAAGCGGCAGTACGAACGGGCTTTCCTCTGTTCGGAGATGGACGAGGACGACATGACGTACTTCCTGAAGTACAAGCTGAAGACGATGACGCTGGCCTATCAGGAGTTGAAGCGGTACATCGACCGTAAGGCGAACGAGAAGCGCGCCCTCACCCGGTACTTCCGGCACGGCATCAACGAGCGGCAAGCACTCATCCTGAAGTGGCTCGACGACGACCCCGACGCGCTCTTTACGGTCAAGGAGATCGAAACGCGCTTCGTGGTGGCGAACCAGACCGCCCGCAACGACCTACGAGAACTTACCCGCCGGGGCTTTCTGCGTGCCGTCCCGGTAAACCAGAAGAAGAAGATGTACGGCCGGAGTCTTCACTTCGAGCGGCTGCTCACGTGAACGACTCATCGTACGCTGCCCATTCTACGCCACTTCCGTACACTCCCACATGAACCATCACCTGCTGACCGTCGGCCGCGTGGCCGGCCTGGGGGCCATCACCGGCCTCCGCACGTTTTCGGCGCTCGCCTTCGTGGCGCACGCCCTGCACCGCCGCCCCGACGCCGACGCCCCCAAGC
>JBARYS010000394.1:0-6978 GCA_049648155.1 Catalinimonas sp.
GAAAAGCACACTAACCTCACCGTGGAAGGCACAACCGTCGCCGTACGAGATGCTCTATCTGTGAAGCCGCCGCCCGTCTTCTCCCCAAAGAGCTCCGTCGTAGGCTGCTTTTCGCCCCCTTCTTTACGGAAAAAAGCGCCGTCTGATCCGCCTGTGTGCGTTTAGGGGGCAATCAGATATTTTGACCAAGCCGGGCCGGAGCACTTCCGATGCGACCCCGCTGGTCGAAAAAAGGGGCAGCAGTCGCAAAACTGACAACGTAAGAATTAAAGAGTTTCTTGTATGTTTCCAGGTCTTACTCACTCCTTAACGAACAAACGCGGGAGACTCCCGGCGGCGTCCAATTCGCGCAGGCCGTACACACCCGCCGGGAGGTCGCGCACGTCGATGCTCCCCTCCACCCCGGCGAGTGTCACCGTCCGGACGCACCGCCCCCGGACGTCGAGCACGTGGTACGTGCGCGCGCGTCGGTCGGGTCGTGCGACCCAGAGTTGGTCGTGACAGGGGTTGGGATAGAGACGCGGGGCCGCTTCGCGCGCGCGGGGCGCGGTGGTGACAAAGCCCCGGCGCACCGTAGAGCGGTTGATGACCCAGTCGTCCGGATCGACGATCACCTCCCCCACCGGCGCGGTCATCGGGAGCGAAATCTCGAACGTGGACGTCCCCGCAAAAGTGGCGATCAGCGTCGTGTCTGCCGCACCCTCGCGCACGATCCTGAGTTCGAGCGGAGTGGTGAACAGCGGCGATGCCGATGATGATCCGGTCTGCGTTGCCCTCACCGTGAACGCGCCCTGTTCGTGCTCCCACCGCACGTCGTATTCGGGATAGCCCACGCCGTAGTACCACTCGTCGAAGAAAGCTTCGAACGACCGCCCCACGGTTGCCTCCATGGCGGCCCGGAAGTCGTCGGCCGTGGCGGTGCCGTTGGCGTGCCGCGCCTGAAAGTTGCGATAGCCCGCGAAGTAGAGAGGGTCGTTGCCGACCAGGTAGCGCAGCGTGTGCAGAATGGCCGCCCCCTTGCGGTAGCTCAGCGCGAAGTTGAAGATGCGCTCCACGCGGGTAGTGTCGCTCACAAACACGCTGCCGCCGGATGCACTGCGCGCAAATTGGTGAGCTTCTCTCATCCACGCGTGCTGCGCGTCCGGGTCGAGCACCAGGTACTCAGCGTAAGAGGCGAAGCCTTCGTTGAGCCAGATGTGCTCCCAGGAAGCGCACGTCACGTTATTGCCGAACCACTGGTGGGCCAGCTCGTGCGCGGTGAGGGTGGTGCCGAAGTTCGACTGCGTGGTCATGGTCTGGTGCTCCATGCCGCCGCCGAGGGGGGCCATGCTGTGGCCGTACTTCTCGGCCGCGAAGGGGTAAGCACCGAACAGCGTGTCGAAGCGCAGCAGAAAATCGGCCGTAGCGTCGATGCCCTCCTGAAGGATGGGCAGCACGTCGGGGTGGTCGTAGAGGTAGTTCTGGATCAGCAACGAGCTGCCGTCGGCGCGCGGCACCTGGAAGCTGTACTCTTGGTAGTCACTTAGTGCCACCGAAATCAGGTAGTAGGCAATGGGGTAGCGCGACCGCCACTCGTAGCGCACGCCGCCGCCGCCGACCGGCTCGGCCGCCCGCAGCAAGCCGTTCGAAGCCACGCGGCTGCCGTCGTAGGTCGTCACGGTCACCCACGACGAGTCAGCCTTATCGGTGAGCACCTGCTTGCAGGGCCACCACTCGTAGGCGGAATAAGGCTCGCTCAGACTCCAGGTGACGTGCTTGGTCTCGCCGAACACGGAAAAAGAGGCCGTGGAGAGACCGTCGCCGATGGCCGCCGCACCGGGCAGGGGGGCCGTGCCCCGGTAGTAAATCTCGACCACGAAACGGTCGCCCGCCCCGAGCGGCACAGGCAACAGCACGGTGCCTTCGCGCTCCGTCCGCTCCACGGTGACCACCCGCCCGTCGACCCGCGCCGAGTCGATCGTGTGGTGGGGGTGCAGTTCGAACCCGAAGCGGTCGAAGCCGTCGACGCGCGCCACGGCTTCGGTGCGCACGCTCCCCGCCACGTCGACCGTGGTGCTGCTCAGGATCAGGTCGAGGTGGTAGAATTTCACGTCGTACTGCTCCATCAGGGCCACGTGCGCCGGCGAGGTCAAGTTGAGCGATGCCACGTGGGCGGTGTGATGGTGGCGTTGCGCTTTGGCGCAGTAGTCGGCGGGGGCCGGTTCGGCGGGAATTTGTGCGGCCAGGGCGGCGGGGAGCCAGACCAGCAACTGAAAGAGATGTCTCATTAAGAGCACCAACGTTCGCTAGGACGTAGGCGGTTCAGCGAGGGCCGCACGCACGGCCACCTCGCACATTTCGGCGAGGCTCTTCGCCCCGAACTTGCGCATCAGGTTGCGGCGGTGCACGCTCACCATCTGCTGCCCCACGCCAAGCGCCCTCCCGATTTCGGCGGCCGTCCGTCCCGCCGTCAGCAGTCGCAACACGGCCGGCTCCCGCTTCGAGAGCGGCACGCCGTTCCAAAGGTCCAGGGGGTACTTGCGCACCAGCACGTCTTCGGACGCCTCGTCGGGCCGCTGGTAGCGCATCCGCAGGTTGATGGGCTCGGTGTCTTCGAACGAGGAGACCCCGTCACGAAAGAGGTCGCGTAGCTGAGCAACGGCGGGCGTTGCGGCTGAGGTAGAGGTAACGGCCGTCGCGGTGGTCGATCAGGCCGTACATCATCAGGCCGGCCTCGAAGAGATCGTCGAGGCGGCGAGCGTCGGCCAGCGCGGGGGCGCGCTCGTCGGAGACGCCCAGAGGGACAAACAGCTTCGCAACGAGCTCTTCGAAGCGGGGCACTGCGGTTAGCAGGGAGGACATGAAAGAGAGAGGGAGACGCGGGAAGAAGGTCAGACCAGCATCTTCAGGAAACGGCCGTAGAACCAGTGTTCGTCTTTGTGCACGAGGGTCTCCAGCATGTTGTCGGCCTTGTGGGTGAAGCCGTTGAGGTGGTCGACCATCTCCCGGAACTCTGCCTGATCGGCGTCGGTGGCGTCGATGTCTACTTGCTGTAGGTCTTCGAGCACCTGCACCACGGGGTCGAGCTCCCGCTTGCGGCGCTCCTTCATGATCTGCAAGGCTACCTTGTAGACGTCCTTCTCGCCGCCGTAGAAGTCGCGGCGGTCGCCGGGCACGATCTCCTTGTGGGCCAGCCCCCAGTCCACCAGGGCACGGATGTTCATGTTGGCATTGCCCCGTGAGATGCGCAGGTCGGCCATAATCTCGTCGGCACAGAGGGGGCGCGGCGAGATCATCAATAGGGCGTGTACCTGAGCCATGGTCCGGTTGATGCCCCAACTGGAGCCGAGGGTACCCCAGGTTTGAATGAATTTTCTGCGCCCTTCCTCGTAAGTCATGGCGGTAAATGTACGCCAATTTGCAGGACCGCCGCCCGCCGACGGCACACCGAAGAGGGACGATTGACCGCCGATCGCTGGAACATCCGCTCCCCCCTGTTCGTCGCGCCGATGGTCCGGGCGGTCGAGCAGGAGAACGTTTACGGCGCAACTTCGTACCTAGCCGCCGCTGAATTACGTAGGCTGTTCAGATTGACGCGTGCCGTTGTGGAACTCGACGGTTATTCGTTCGTATATTGTTATTGAATCCAGCCGTATGTCCGAAGAGATACCAGAGAACCAAGAGAGTAACCCGCCCAAGAAACGCTCGTTGGCTGCCCGCATCGGGCGCATCGCCCTCAAGACGGTGCTGATCCTGCTGCTGGTCGTGGTGGGGCTGCTCGTGCTCGTCTGGGGGGCGTTGCAGGTGCCGGCTGTGCAGCAGTTTGCCGCCGACAAGGCCACCACCACGCTCTCCGAACAACTCGGCACGGAGGTGAGCGTCGGTGGTATCGACATCGACTTCTTCAAGACGGTCGTGCTGGAAGACATCTACGTCGAAGACGAGCGGAGCGACACGCTGCTCTACGCCGGGCGCTTCGGGGTGGACATCGGCGTGTTTGGGCTCTTCTCGAAGACCATCGTCATCAACGAGGTCAAGCTGGAAGATGCCTACGTGAACGTCTACCGCCCCGACGGCGACACGCTCTTCAACTACGCCTTTATTCTGGCGGCCTTCGCGAGCGACACCACCAAGCCCCAACAGCCCAAGGACACCACCGCCTCGCCCTGGTCGTTCGACGCCGAGGGGCTGGTGCTGGAAAATATTCGCCTTAACTACCTGGACTCGACCGGCGGCACGCTGATGCGCACGCGACTGGCCTCCCTCAGGGTCGACCTGAGCACACTTGGCCTCGACGGTGAGGTGCCGCACCCCGAGGTGGACCTGGTGGCCATCGAGGGGCTGGACCTCTGGCTACGGCAGACGGGAGGAGCCACCGCTGCCGACGGCGACACGACGCTGGCCGAGGCCGTGGCTGCCAACCCCGCCACCGACACCACGCGCAACGATACGATGCGGACGTTCGTGGAGGGCTTTGCCCTGACGCTCACCGAGTTTCGCATCGACGACACGCGGCTGCGCTACCAAACCGATGCACCGCCGCCCGAGGCCGGGGGCATCGACTACAACAACCTGGACCTGCAAGACCTGACGCTGCGGCTGCAGGACGTGGTGCTGGGGGACTCGACCGTGCGGGCCGACCTGAACCAACTGGCCTTCCGCGAGCAGAGCGGCTTCGAGCTGAAAAACCTGGCGCTGGCGGCTGAGGGCAACTTCCCCGGTGTGCGGGCCTCGCTCGACGAGTTCACCACGCCCCACTCGCGGCTTACCGACCTGATCGAAGTGTCGCTGCGTGACTTCCGCGACGAAGAGGAGCTGATCCGGACGCTGGCGGCGCACGCCGAGTGGAACGACGACTACCTGGGCATGCGCGACGTGGTCTACTTCGTGCCCGCCCTCGACAGCCTGGTCGCCTTGCGGGGCCGCGAGCTTCATTTGACGGGCACCGTGGACGTGGCCGACGGCAACCTCGACATCCGGGGCGCAGAGTTCCGCGTGGACGACGAGATCACGCTGGGCCTGACCGCCGACGCCGAGGCGTACTTCGACCCACTGAAGGCCAAGTTCAACCTGAAAATAGACCCGCTGCGGACCGACGTCTCGTTCATCCAACAGTTTCTACAGCCCGGCACGCTGCCGCCCGACTTGCAAAGGCTCGGGGCGGTGAGCCTCTACGCCGACGTGAGCGGCTACGCCCGCGATATGCAGGGCAACCTGCGGCTGGTCACCAGTGCCGGACGCGTGGGGCTGTCGCGTTTCGACGTGCAGATGAGCGAAGATTTTCAGTCGCAACGGATCGACGCGATGCTCACCACCGACAAGCTGGACCTGACCCGCTTCGTGGGCGACAGCGCCGGACTGGGGCTGCTCACGCTGCGCGCCGAGGCTGACGTCAACAATTCGCCCGCCGGACTGTCCGTGCGCAACGGCAAGGTGCGCATCGAACGCTTCGACTACAACGAGTACACCTACAACGACATCCGCCTGGACGGGTCGTTCGTCGACAACGTGGCCGACGCCCGGATCACGGCCACCGACACCAACCTACGCCTCGCCCTCGACGCCCGCGCCGACCTGCGGCCCGAGCAGCCGCTCTACACGCTCTCGGGCCGCATCGACACCATCGACCTGGCAGCGCTCAACCTCTACACCGACACGCTGATGATGAGCGTCGACATCGACGAGGTGCGCGTGCGCGGCAACGATCCCAACACTCTCGACGCCCGCGTGGCGCTGCGCGACCTGCGTCTGCAAAAGGACGCGCGCACGGTGGGCAGCGACTCGATCGTGGTGCGGGCGTTCAACGAACCCGGGGCGGGCAACCTACCGCCGCAGCGGGTGGTGGACCTCCACTCCGACTTCATGCGGGCCGACCTGCGCGGGCAGTTCACCGTTGAGGAGCTGCCGAAAGCTTTCGAGAAGCTGGTGGCCGAGTACGTGACCTCCTACCGCAACCCCGTGGAGCCGCCGCCCGCGCCGCAGCGCATTACCCTCGACGTGGACATCGCACCCAACCCCGGCCCGATCCAAGCGTTCGTGCCGGACCTGCAGCTCTCCGACTCACTTACGCTGGACGTGAAGTTCTACTCCGGCGACAACGACCTGGAGATGCTGCTCGACGCTGGGGCGGTGGCGTTTCAGGCGAACCGCGTGAGTAACCTCCGTGTGGAGACGACCACCGACGACAACGACAAGCTGGTGCTGCTGGCCAGCGCCGACCAGGTGGTGGCGGGCGCGACTTCTATTCCCCGGCCGAAGCTGCGCATCCGCCTCGACGAGGACAACTTCGGCTTTGACGTGAAGCTGGCCGGCGACGAGGCCCCGAACCGCCTCTCGCTGACGGGGGCGCTGATCCTGAAAGGCGACACGTTTCGCGTCGAGATGGACGACTCGGAGTTCATGGTGAAGGAGAGAGAGTGGACCCTAGCTAAGGACGCCGTGCTGGCCTACGCTCCCGAGTACCTCTACGTCGACAACTTCGCCTTCGCGCGCGGTGAGCAGCAGTTTGAGGTCTTCACTAAGCTCGACGCGAACGGCACCAACGTGCTCAACACCAATCTGCGCGCCATTGACCTGGCGGAGCTGGCTTACCTGCTGGACCAAGAGCAGCTCGGCCTCAGCGGGCGGATCGGCGGGCGTGCCGAGGTGGTCGACCCCTTCAAATTGGAGAAGATTCAGGCCGACATAAGCATCGACTCGCTGGCGCTCAACGACCAGGCGATCGGGCAGGTGAAGCTCAACGCGTCGAAGAGTAAAACCGAAGAGCTGCTGGCGGCCGACCTGACGATGCAGGGCACCAACTTCGACGTGGAAGCGGGGGGAACCTACAACGTGGCGAAGACCGAAGACAACCTCGACTTTAAGGTCGACATGAACAAGTTCCGTCTGGAGCCGTTCGAGCCGCTGCTCACCGCTGTTGTCCACCAGATCAAGGGCAACATGAGGGCGCAACTCTCCATCGCAGGCAGCCCGACGGCCCCGATTATCAACGGCGACATC
>JBARYS010000395.1:0-4305 GCA_049648155.1 Catalinimonas sp.
CCTGAACAGGCGCGCCGGATGGGCGTCGAGGGCCGCGTGTTCGTGCAGTTTGTCGTGGAGCGCGACGGTACGCTGACCGACGTGCAGGCCGTTAAGGGCATCGGTGCCGGCTGCGACGAAGAGGCCATTCGGGCCGTGAAAGAGTCGCCGAAGTGGAAGCCCGGCAAGCAGCGCGGCCGCCCCGTACGCGTGCGGATGGTGATGCCGATCGTCTTTAAAATGGGCTAAGCGGCGCGACGCTTTCTAAAGAAATACCGAGGTTCGGGACGCAAGTCCCGAACCTTTTTTTATGATTGCACATGCGGCAACTTTTGTTCTGTTGGTTAATGGTGAGCGCCTCAGTGGTAGCACAGGACGTGGAGCGAGCGCGGCGAACCATCGATACGCTCGGGCACCCCCAGATGCACGGGCGCGGCTACGTGCAGGCGGGCGACCGCCGCGCGGCCGACTACCTGGCCGGGCGGATGGCCGAAGCCGGCGTAGCCGCCGCCGGGACCGAAGGGTACCTGCAGCCCTTCCCGATGCCCATCCATACGTTTCCGGGGGCACTCTCTCTGCAAATAGATAGCGAAGAGCTTCGCCCCGGTCTAGACTACCTCGTGCACCCGGCGGCGAATGCGGGCGAAGGGCAAGGTCGACTCCTCTGCTTCGACCCGCGCGACCCGGCTCAACGCGCGGCGCTGATGAAGGCCGACGTGTCGCGGCGCGCGGTGGCTTACGATCCTGACGCACTCGATCCGGACGACGACGCCGACCGGGCCGTGCTGCGGCACTTGGTCAAGGCGCGGGCGCTGATTCACCTGGTCGACCAGCTGACGCACGGCTTATCAACGGTGCCCTACCTGCCGCCGACGTTCGTGGTGAAGCGCGCCGCCTTCGACTCTACCGCCCGCCGTGTCGGGTGGGAGGTGGAGGCCCTCACTTACGAAGACTACCCGTCGCAGAACGTGCTGGGGCTGCTGCCGGGCCGTACGCAACCGGACTCGCTGGTGGTCATCACCGCTCATTACGATCACCTGGGGCGAATGGGGCGCGACACCTACTTCCCCGGTGCGAACGACAACGCCAGCGGCGTCAGTATGCTGCTGGAGCTGGCCCACCACTACGCCGCGCTCGCGCACCGGCCCGACTACTCGCTGCTGTTCATCTTGTTCGGAGGCGAAGAGGCGGGGCTAATCGGTTCCCGCTACTACGTGGAGCACCCGACGGTGCCGCTGGAAAGAATCCGGTTTCTGGTGAATCTCGACCTGCTGGGCACCGGCGACGACGGGATCATGGCCGTGAACGCCACCGAGTTTCCCGGTGCCTACGCGCTGCTCGACAGCCTGAACCGCGCGGGTGGCTACCTGCCGAAGGTGGCACGACGGGGCCCGGCGGCCAACTCGGACCACTACTTCTTCTACCGTCGGGGCGTGCCTTCTTTTTTTCTCTACACCCTCGGGGGCATTGCGGCCTACCACGACGTGCTTGATCAGCCCAACACGCTGCCGCTCACCCGCTACGAAGAGGTATTCCAACTGCTGACGGACTTCATCGGGGCCGTACAGCACGACCCGGCCGACGTTCCGGCCGTGCTCAGCGAAGAGTGAACCGGGGCGCTTACGCCGGGAGAGGCAACATGACGGCCTCTTCGGCAGGGCAGAGGTGACGTTGCAACACCTGAATCAGCTTGCCGGCCTCCACAGGCTTGGTCAGGTACTCGGTTACGCCGGCGGCCAGCGCGCGTTGCTGCTGATCGGTGAAAGCATCGGCCGAGAGCGCGATGATGGGCAGGTCGGCAAACTCGGGTCGGCGGCGCAGCTCCTTGGTAGCTTCGAGTCCGTCCATCTCGGGCATGTGCATGTCCATCAGCACCAGGTGGGGCTTGAGCTCGTCGCACTTCGCGACCCCCTCGCGGCCGTTGTTGGCGATGGCCACCGACAGCTTCACCTGGCGGAAGATCGCCTTGATCGTGAGTTGATTCAGCGCGTTGTCTTCCACCAGCAACACGCGGAGGTCGGGCGAGAAGGTGCTCTGCCGCCAGTTCTCCCCCTCGGTCTCCACGGGCTGCAGGGCTACCTCCTCGTACGGAAGCCAGACCGTGAACGTGCTGCCCTCGCCGGGGGTGCTCTCGACGCGGATGTTGCCGCCGAGCATCTCGACCATCTTCTTGGTGATGGTCAGGCCCAGGCCGGTGCCGCCGAACTTCCGCGTGACGGTGTTGTCGGCCTGCTCGAACGGTTCGAAGATGACCTCCAGCCGCTCGGGCGCGATGCCTACGCCCTCGTCGGATACGGTAAGAGCCATGCCCTCGCCTTCGCGGACGGCGCGCATCGTTACGCCCTTGCCGGCGGGGGTGAACTTGACCGCGTTCGACACCAGGTTCATCAAGATCTGGTTGAGCTTGGTGCGGTCGGTGCGCGCGAACAGGGGCAGCGCCTGGTCGAAGTCGTACGAGAGCCGTACGCCCTTCTCCTCCGCGCGGCCGTTGTTGATGGTGTAGATGCCCTTGAAAAGCTGCTTGAGCTGCACGGGCTCGACCGAGAGTGTCAGCTTGCCCGCCTCGATCTTCGACAAGTCCAGCACGTTGTTGATCAGCTCCGAGAGGTTCTTGCCGCTGAGGCGGATGTACCCGAGGTAGGTCATAAAGTCGCCCGAAACCGGCAGTTTCTGCACCTCCAGTTGCATCACCTCGCAGAAGCCTAAGATGGCGTTCAGGGGCGTACGGATCTCGTGACTCATGTTGGCTAGAAATTGCGACTTCGCCTGGTTGGCCGTCTCGGCCTGCTCCTTGGCTCCGCGCACCTCGTCGAGTAGCAGCTTCAGCTCCACCTCGTTCTCGCGAACCACCTGCGTGCGTTGCATCACGATCTCTTCGAGCCGGTGCTTGTGCTGTTCGAGCTCGGCCAGCAGCTCCCGGAGCTCTTCCTCGTTGCCTGCCAGCACGGCCTGCCGCTGCGCCAGCTCTTCGTTGCGCTCGTGCAGCGCTTGGGCCAGCAGGCGCTGTTCGCCGGCGAAGGTCGACACCGTGGCGGCGCTGTAGATAAGCACGATGGTGATGACGAGCCAGCGGATCTCCAGGGTGTTCACGAAGTCGTGGTGGGCCGGGAACAGCGCGTAGTCGTACCGTTCGAGCAGGTACATCGCGATAAAAGGCAGCAGCGTTCCGCTGTACCGGAGCCGGCGGTCACGATCCGTAAAGAGCAGGATGGGTAGTCCCATCAAGGTGATGTACACCATCTGAAGCAGCGACTGCTCGCCCAATGCGCAGCAAAAGAAGAGGACAACCCCGTTCAGAATCAGCAGCAGCAGCAGTTTGGCACCGTTCGGCAGCCGCTCGTGGTTCAGGTAGATGGGCACCCAGACGAGTGCAGCCGTGAAGAGCAGCAGCTCTGTCAGGTCATGCGATCCCGTGATCAGCCGCACGAATACGCTCGCCAGCAGCGCCGTTGCCGACGAGAGGATGCTGAACTTGTTCGTGATGCGGATACGGCTCGACTCCTGCTGGTCGTGGACGGCTTCGGTTCCGATGGTTTCAACACCATAGACAATGTCACGAAGGAGGCGCATGTAGGTAGAGAGAGGGAGGTGCGTAGCTAGGCGGGCAAAGTACCGGGGGGCGGACGGCGGCGGCGTACGAGTGCGGGGCAAATCTTACGCTGGTTGGGTTTGCCGCCTGCGTGTCTTCACGCCGCTGTTTCCGCGAGTACTGTGGCCGAAACCCGCTATTTTGCACGGAGCCTCGCCCGACGGCGGGTGCTTACTCCTGCTTTTTATCGTTTCATCTGCTATGGATAACGTTTTATTACGCCCCACTTACGGTACGCCCCACGAAGCGCTTCCTTTTGACGACGTACGAGCCGAGGACTTTATTCCCGCCCTGCGCGAGGCACTCGACCTGGCGCGGGCCGAAGTCAAGGCAATCCGCGACCGGGCCGAAGCCCCCACGTTCGGCAACACGATCGAGGCCCTGGAGCGCAACGGCGAGCGCCTGAGTCTGATCTCTTCGATGTTGTTCAACCTGAACGCCGCCGAGACGACCGAAGCGATTCAGCTCGCCACCCGCGAGGCCTCGCCACTGCTCACCGAATGGGGCAACGACATTCTGCTCGACGAAGCGCTGTTTGCCCGCGTGGCCCGGGTCTGGGAGGAGCGCGCCACCTACGACCTGACCCCGGAGGCGGCCACGCTGCTCGAAAAAACTTACCTGCAGTTTGTGCGCAACGGGGCCAACCTCGACGACGCCGGTAAGCAGCGGCTGCGTGAGCTCGACAAGGCTCTCGCCGAGCGACAACTCACGTTCGGAGAGCACGTGCTGCACGCCAC
>JBARYS010000396.1:0-2311 GCA_049648155.1 Catalinimonas sp.
GCGCAAGAGATCACCGCGTCCTTGTCGCGCACGAAGTCGCCCACCAAGTAGCCGTAGCTCTCCTCGCCGCCGGCCACGAAGGTCGCCTTCCCCTCCTGCTCGGCCATCACGGCGGCGATGTACTTGAAGCCCGTCAGCACCTCGTGGTGGGCCACGCCGTAGTGCGCGGCGATCTTACCCAGCAGGTCGGTCGTGACGATGGTCTTCACGATGTACTCCTGCCCCCGCAGCTTACCGGCCTGCTGCCACGCTTCGAGCACGTAGTAAAAGATCAGCGCGGCCGTCTGGTTGCCGTTCAGCAGTTGCCACTCGCCCCGGTGGTTCTTCACGCCCGAGCCCACGCGGTCGGCATCGGGGTCGGTGGCCATCACCAGGTCGGCGTTGCGGATCTTCGCCTCTTCCAGGGCCATGCGCATCGCCTCGTGCTCCTCAGGGTTGGGGTAGACCACGGTGGGAAAGTTGCCGTCGGGCGTGGCCTGCTCGGCGACCACGTGCACGTTCGTGAAGCCGAAGCGCTCCAGCACGCGCGGCACCAGCGTGATGCCCGTGCCGTGGATGGGCGTAAAGACCACGCTGAGGTCCTGCTGCCGCTTGATCAGGGCCGGGTCGACCGAGAGCTCCGCCACCCGGTCGAGGTACTTCCGGTCGATCTCTTCGAGGATGGGGTGGACGTTCGCTTCGACGCGGTCGAAGTTCACCTGGCCGAGGTCGCTGATCTTTTGCACCTCCGCGATCACGTTTTTGTCGTGCGGGGCGATCATCTGCGCGCCGTCGTTCCAATAGGCCTTGTAGCCGTTGTACTCCTTCGGGTTGTGCGAGGCCGTGATGACTACCCCGCTGTGGCAGCCCAACTCGCGGACGGCGAACGACAACTCGGGCGTGGGGCGCAGCTCGGTGAAGAAGTACACCTGCGCACCGTTGGCCGAGAGGACGTCGGCCGTGACCCGGGCAAACTCGGGGCTGCCGTTGCGGCTGTCGTGCGCCACGGCCACCTTGATGGTCTCGCCGGGGAAGCTCGCCGCCAGGTAGTTGTAAAGCCCTTGTGTGGCCATGCCGATGGTGTAGCGGTTGATGCGGTTGGTGCCCGGCCCCATGGTGCCGCGCAGCCCTCCGGTGCCGAACTCCAGGTCCTTGTAGAAGGCGTCGACGACCTCCTTCTCTTCGCCGCGCGCCAGCCGGTCGCGGATCTCTTGCTTCGAATCTTCGTCGTACGCGCCGTTGAGCCAGGCGTCGATGCGGGCTTGGGTCTGGGTATCGATCATGGGCAGGTGGCCACTCGCAGTGCGGAATTATTCCGCGTGCCGGAGTACGTTTGGAATTTGTGGATGAGAAGAGCGCTTCGAGCAAACTTAGAAGAACCGTTTATAATTACGCCCGCAACGAAAGCATTACTCTTGCATTCTTGAGCTATCTCATATTGTTATTCTACCTATCATCATGAACATACAACAGCTTGACCACGACCTGATTAGGATCTTGGAAAAGCGAATCGCCCTCTCTGAACTTGCCTACAACGACGCGCAATACGATGACTTCGAAGACGCGCTGCACTCCTTGGAAGATGCGTTTTCCGAAGAATACGACCCCTATCTGGAGACCGCCCTTCAGTACGTCCACAACGAATACTGCCCCGACAGCGAAGTGCTCACCCCCATTGCCTACGTACCCCGCCGCGGCCTGAAGCAGGCCGGCATAAGGAACCTGTTGCCCGTCTACGAAGCCGCCGGCGGCGAAGGCGTCACGGTCGATGCCCCCGGCTACGGCACGTCCGACACCCGTATGGTGCTGTTGCCCAACCCTACGAGGCTCGTTCTGATGGCCCGGGGCGTGGCGCAGCAGGTGGTGTGGGAGGCCGAATGAAGCCCCCACACGGCCCCTGAGACCGGCGAGCGGCTATCTTCGCCGTCTCACCGTTCCCCTTCACTATGCGTTCCCTTCTCGTTTTGATGCCCCTTCTGTTTCTTTTGCACGCCTGCGCCTCCGACAATCCTGAACAGTCGGCCGGGGGTACGGACGAAGCGGGCAAGACCACGGCCGTCGTCTTCGACACCGACTTCGGCCCTGACTACGACGACGTGGGGGCGCTGGCGGTGCTGCACGCCTTGGCCGACCGAGGCGAGGCCGAGATCCTGGCGACCATCGCCTCGAACGGGCACCCGCTGGTGGCTCCGAGCCTCGACGTGGTCAACACCTGGTTCGGCCGCCCGGACCTGCCCATCGGCGCGCCTGATTCGAGCGTGGTCTCGGAGGGCGCGCGCCAGGGGTGGGCCGACTCGCTGGTGGCCGAGTATCCGCACGACCTGCGCAGCAC
>JBARYS010000397.1:0-8128 GCA_049648155.1 Catalinimonas sp.
GCCCAGCCTCGACCATGAACTGCTGCACGAGCTGCCCGCGTCGTGAGCCGAGCGCCTTGCGCACGCCCACCTCGCGGGCGCGGCGGGCGGCGCGGGCCGTGGCGAGGTTGACGAAGTTGACGCAGGCAATGCCCAGCAGGAAGAGCGCCACCACCCCGAAGAGCCAGACGTAGCGGACGTCGCCGTTGCGCTGCAACTCGCCGCGCAGGTCGGAGTGCAGGTGGATGTCGAGCAACGGTTGCAGGTGAAACGCCACGCGGTTGCCCGCCGCTTGGAACGCCGCCAGGTTGCTGCCCGTCAGCGCCTCGACGTCGGGGGCAACGTGCCGGTCGACCATCGTCTGCAAGTTCTGCTCGGTCTGGGCAAGGTCGGTGCCGGGCCGCAGCACCACGTAGGTCAGGAAGTTGATCTGCCCGAGCCAAGTGTCCAGCTCCGCCTCTTCGTTGCCCCGCAGCGAGACGTACACGTCGGCCCCGAAGTGCGTCTGGGGCGGCAGCGCCGCGACCACCCCCGTCACGCGCAGGGGCGTCTCCTCCTCACCCCGCCGGAAGGTCCGGTTGAGCGCTTCCGCCGGCGTCACCTCCGCCCCGAAATATTGCCGGGCGGTCGCCTCGGTCACCACCGCCGTGTGGGGTTCGCGGAGGGCCGTGCGGGCGTCGCCGGCCAGCAGGTGCAGTCCGAACACGTCGAACAGCGTCGAGTCGGCGAAGAGGAAGCTACTCTTGAAGGCGCGCTCGCCCACGCGCACCCGCTGGGTGCCGTAGTCGCGGAAGCGCACCACCTGCTCCACCTCGGGCAGTTCGGCGCGCAGGGCGGCAGCCATGGGCGGCGGCGAGGTGGTCACCTGCAGCTCCTGCTCGGAGAAGCGGACGTCGCCCCAGACGCGGTACGTGCGCTCGGCGTGCGGGTGGTGTCGGTCGTAGCCCAGCTCGTCGACCACCCAGCGGGCAATCAGGAAGCAGGCGGCCAGCCCCAGGGCGAGCCCGGCCACGTTCAGGGTTGTGTAGAAGCCCTGCCGGCGGAGGTTGCGCAGGGCGGTGAGGAGGTAATTTTTGAGCATCACGGGGAGTGGTGAGAGGTCCGTGACCCCGTATCAACCTCCGCACCAACCGGCCCCACACCGCCCCACAGACACCTATCGACGTGAGAGCGTCCGCATCCGAACACTTTGTGTACGACTGCGAACAGCCGCTGGGTGCTTCCCTCCTGAAGGGCTACCGGCCGGGGATCGACAACCGGCGCGGCGTCACCCGCCGGACCGTTGCGCACAAAAAAGGCCGCACGGGGGCGGCCTTCGGTTTACGTCGACAATCCTTTTTACGAATCCCGTCGGTCCGTCGCCACGGAGTCGGCGAGCGTGTAGCCGGGGGCCGGGTCGATCACCTCGATACGGACGGGGGCAGTACCTTTCTTCAGCAGGTCTAACGAGCGAGCGGCCGCCCGCGACACGTCCAGGATACGCTGCTTGTGGTACGGCCCCCGGTCGGTGACCGTCACCGTAACCGTGCTGTCGTTCCGCAGGTTGGTGACTTCGATCTCGGTGCCGAGGGGCAGGTATTTGTGCGCGGCGGTCATCTCCGTCTTGTCGTACGTGCCGCCGTCGGAGGTGCGTCTGCCTTGCAGCGAGTTGGCGTAGTAAGACGCTTTGCCCTCCTGCACGTACGCCTCCGGCTCGTGGTCGGTGGTCGTCGGGGCGCAGGCGGCGGCAAGAAAGAGGGCGGGTATAGCGAGAAAAACAGATGCCTTCATGACGGTAGAATCTTGGTGAGAAATGAAGCGCGCGACGCGGTGCGCCCCGCGCGGCATATCACTTTTTACGGTTTTCGGGCATGATCGTTATCGCAGCTTGGCACTTCGCCGCGAACCAGGGTTACTCTTTGGCGCTACAGCATTGCTGTTTCAGACGAGAACCCTATAAAGGCTGAAAACATACTGCTATCGAGCCTTCATAGGGTTTCTACGGGAAGAGCTTTACACTCATCTATTGACGCTCTATTTTAAGGCGTAAACCCGCGCCTCGTACGGTTGCAGGGCAAGGGTTGCCCCCGTCTCGGGCGGCACGGCGTAGTTCCTCAACACGAGCGTCCGCGTGGCGTCGGCAACCGGCCCGGGCAGGGCGAAGTCGACCGCTTCGGCCGTGAAGTTCAGAACGACCAGAAAGCGCTCTGCCCCGTTGGTCCGCAGGTAAGCGTAGACGTGCGGGTGCGGCTCGTCGATCACCTCATAGTCGCCGTAGACCAGCGTCGGGTAGGCCTTGCGCAGCGCGATGGCGTGGCGATAGTAGTGAAAAATGCCTTCGGGATCCTTGAGGTCGTTCACCGCGTTGACCTGCGGATAATTGGGGTTGACAGGCAGCCAGGGCGGTGCTGGCGCGTCCGCCAGGCTGAAGCCCGCGTGGGGGGCGTCGTCCCACTGCACCGGCGTGCGGGCGTTGTCCCGGCTGAAGCGGTGCAAGATCGGCAGCAGCTCGGCGTCGGTGCGGCCGGCGGCCCGTTGTGCGGCAACGTAATTGACGGCGCTGATGTCGCGGTAGTCGTCGAGCGATTCGAAGGGCACGTTCGTCATGCCGATCTCGTCGCCGTTGTAGACGTAGGGCGTGCCGCGCAGGGTGAACAGCAGCGTGGCCAACATCTTGGCCGACGGGGCGCGGAACGCTGGGCGGTCGTCGCCGAAGCGGGAGACCATCCGCGGCAGGTCGTGATTTCCCAGAAAGAGGCTATTCCACCCCCCCTCGGCCAGCGCTCGGTCCCACGCGCCGAAACCCTCCTTGAAGTCCTGTAAAGTCCACGCCTTGACGTCGTACATCGCGCCCGGCTGCCGGTCGATCTCGAAGTGGTAGAACTGAAAGATCATGTCCAGCTCACGGCGGTCGGCGTCCACGTAGAGGCGGGCCTCTTCGGTCGAGACTCCCGGTGCCTCGCCCACCGTGAAGCAGTCGTAGTGAGCCATCACCTCGCGGTGCATCTCTTGCAGATAGTCGTGCACACGTGGACCGTTGGCGTACCAGCGCAGCCACCCCTCGCGGTCGCTGTCGGGGCGGTCGGGCAGACCGTCCGGCTTCGAGATAAACGGAATCACGTCCATGCGGAAGCCCGCAATGCCCTTGTCGAGCCAGTAGCGCATCATGCGGTAGACCTCCTCGCGCAGCGGGGCGTGCTCCCAGTTCAGGTCCACCTGCTTGCGCGAAAACAGATGCAGGTAGTACGCGTCGGTCTCGGGCGTCCGCTCCCAGGCGCTGCCGCCGAAGAGCGACTGCCAGTTGTTGGGAGGGCCGCCCGCCCGCCCCTCGCGCCAGATGAAGTAGTCGCGGTAGGGGCTGTCTGCCGACCGGCGGGCGTCCTGAAACCAGGCGTGCTCGTCGGAGCAGTGGTTCACCACCAGGTCCATCAGGATGCCGATGCCGCGCCGCTCGCCCTCGGCCACCAGCTCGTCGAAGTCGGCCATCGTGCCGAACTCGGGATGGATGGCGTAGTAGTCCGAGATGTCGTAGCCGTTGTCGTCGTTGGGCGAGGCGTACACCGGGCTGAGCCAAATCACGTCGACGCCGAGCGTCTTTAGGTAGTCGAGGCGGTGGGTGACGCCGCGCAGGTCACCGATGCCGTCGCCGTCGGCGTCCTGAAAGCTGCGGGGGTAGACCTGGTAGACGACGGCTTCCTTCCACCAGCGGCGGTCGGGAGAGGCGGGTAGGTTCATGGTTGATTGGTTTCCTGATTGCTTGGTTATCGGATTGCCGGATCGTTAGGTTGCCGGATTTGCAGGTGATCGGGGAGGCCCATCTCTGATCCTTCACCTCCGTTCAGGATAAAGCTTGGGGTGACAATTGCCAATAACCAGGCAATCCAGCAACCCGGCAACCAATCGACGTTGGCTACCTTCGCGGGGCAACCATCATTTTCCCCAATCCGCATGAACATCCACGAATACCAGGCGAAAGACATCTTGAAGGGCTACGGCGTGCGCATCCAGCGCGGCTACGTGGCCGACACCCCACAGCAGGCCACCGAGGTTGCCAAGAAGCTGCAGGAGGAGACCGGCACCGAGTGGTTCGTGATCAAGGCGCAGATTCACGCCGGTGGTCGTGGTAAGGGCAAGGTGCAGGAGACCGACTCGAACGGCGTGGTGCTGGCCAAGAGTCTCGCCCAGGTGGAGGAGAAGGCCGGGGGCATCCTCGGGGGCACGCTCGTCACCCACCAGACCGGCCCCGAGGGCAAGAAGGTCAACAAGGTGCTCATCGCCGAGGACGTCTACTACCCCACCGAGGGCGGCTCGGACCCGAAGGAATTTTACCTGTCGATTCTGCTCGACCGTGACAAGGGGCGCAACGTGATCATGGCCAGCACCGAGGGCGGTGTTGACATCGAGACGGTGGCCGAAGAGACGCCCGAAAAGATCATCAAAGAGTGGATCGACCCCGCCGTGGGCCTACAGGGCTTTCAAGCGCGCAAAGTGGCCTTCAAACTGGGGCTGTCGGGCGAGGCCTTCAAGGAGATGGTGAAGTTCATCTCGGCCCTCTACAAAGCTTATGACGACACCGACGCCGCGCAGTTCGAGATCAACCCGGTGTTGAAGACGTCCGACGACAAGATCATGGCCGTCGATGCCAAGGTGAACCTCGACGAGAACGCCCTCTACCGCCACAAGGAATTTGCCGCCCTGCGCGATAAGTCGGAAGAAGACCCGCTGGAGGTCGAAGCCGGCGAGGCGGGCCTGAACTACGTGAAGCTCGACGGCAACGTGGGCTGCATGGTGAACGGCGCGGGCCTGGCCATGGCGACCATGGACGTGATCAAACTGTCGGACGGTGAGCCGGCTAATTTTCTCGACGTGGGCGGCGGCGCGAACGCGCAGACCGTCGAGGCGGGCTTCCGTATCATCTTGAAAGACCCCAAGGTGCAGGCCATCCTGATCAACATCTTCGGGGGCATCGTGCGCTGCGACCGCGTCGCCAACGGCGTAGTGGAGGCCTACAAGAAGATCGGTGACATCCGCGTGCCGATCATCGTGCGCCTGCAAGGCACCAACGCCGAGGAGGGCGCGCGCATCATCGAAGAGTCGGGCCTGAAGGTGCAATCGGCCATCTTGCTGAAGGACGCCGCCGAGAAGGTCCGCGAGGCGCTCGCCTAGCGCGGCTTCTGTCACAAGCCGGGCGGCTCTTAGGGCACAAAAACTTTTTTTGTCCGGGCGGTTACCTTGTGCTGGCTTCCCGTATTGACGGGTACCTGTTCATATTCCTGTTTCGTTTTCCTGTTTTATAAGGCACACGGTGGCTCAACCGGGTGCCTTATTTTTTTTGCCCGCTGCGAAACCGCGTTTTGGGTGTCGACGGGGGGAGGCACGCCCCGCCGGCCACGGACCCACGGTTTTGCCGACCTTGGTCGGATGAAACGCCCCCTCTTCGTTCTGCTGCTGCTCGGCGGCCTCGCCGCTTGTTCTGAACCGGCCCCGACGGCCAACGAAGCTGCCGACCTGACGCCGCAGCTGGAGGCGCTCGCCGAAAGCTTCGACGGCGACGTCGGCATCTACGCGCGCCACCTCGGCACCGGCGAGACCGCCGCAGTGTGGGCCGACACGCTCTTCCCGACGGCCAGCATGATCAAGGTGCCCATCGCGGCGGCGCTCTTCGACCGGGTCGCGCGGGGTGAGATCAACTACCACGAAACGCTCGCCTACGACGACTCGCTGCTTTACCCCGGTCACGACCTGCTCGGCTCGTTCCGTAATGGGGCCGAGGTTGACCTGAGTAAGGTCGTGATGCTGATGTTGACCATGAGCGACAACACCGCCAGCCTCTGGTGCCAGCAACTGGCGGGCGGCGGCGAGGCGATCAACACCTGGCTTGAAGCGAAGGGCTTCGAACGTACGCGCGTCAACTCGCGCACGTCGGGCCGCGAGGAGGCACGACGACGGTACGGCTGGGGGCAGACCACGCCCCGCGAGATGGCCGAACTGTTGGTGATGATTCGCGAGGGCGAGGCTGTTAATCCCACCGCCGACGAGCGCCTCTACCGCAACCTGACGCGGACGTACTGGGACGGCGAGGCGATTTCGCAGCTTCCGCCCGCCGTGCAGGTGGCTTCTAAGCAGGGGGCGGTCGATGCCTCTCGTTCGGAGGTGCTGCTGGTCCACGCCCCCGGCGGCGATTACGTCTTTTGCGTGATCACCAAGCAACAGGCCGACACCAGTTGGGGCGACGACAACGCCGGCTTCGTGCTGCTGCGCGACGTGTCGCGGGTACTTTGGAACTACTTCGAGCCCGACAACGAATGGCAGCCGAAAGCCGACGCTTGGGTGGCCGGCGAGGAGTAATCAGCGCACGAAGCGCCCGTAGGTGCCCAGCGGTAGCTTGCGCCCGGCCTCGTCGGGGAGGTAGAGTTCACCGCACGTCAAGCTCGGAGGGGATCCGAACGCACCCTTGACGAGGTTTTCGACGATCAGCGCCGAGAAGCCCAGCGAGTAGAGGTTGAGGACGAAGAAGTGGCCGGCGGGGTCGAGCAGCCTCGCGCAGGCGTGCAGCAGGTCGTTCAGGTGCGCTTCGAGCAGCCACTTTTCGCCCTTGGGGCCGCGCCCGTACGCCGGCGGGTCGAGGATGATGCCCCGGTATCGGCGGCCGCGCCGTACCTCGCGTGCCACGAACCGGGCGGCGTCTTCCACCACCCAGCGCACGCCGTCCAGCCCACTGCCCTCCAGATTTTCGCGCGCCCAGGTGATGACCGGACGTACCGCGTCGACGTGCGTGACGTCGGCCCCACGGGCGCGTGCCGCCAGCGACGCGCCGCCCGTGTAGGCGAACAGGTTCAGCACGGAAGCTCCGGCGGGCTGCGTGGCCGTCTGCTGCGCGATCCAGTCCCAGTTGTCGGCCTGCTCGGGAAAGAGACCAACGTGTTTGAACGAAGAGAGCGAAAGCTTGAAGCGCAACGCGGGGCCGTCGGGCAGCGGGTACGTCACCCACCACGGGTCGCGCGTTTGGGGGCGTTTCTCCCACTGGCCGCGCTCGCGCTGGTTGCCGTCGCGCGTGAAGTGGGCGTCGGCCCGCTCGTGCCACGATGCCTCGGGCAAGGCGCGGTCCCAGACGGCCTGCGGCTCGGGGCGGATCAGCAGGTACGACCCGAACCGCTCCAGCTTTTCGTAGCCGCCGGAGTCCACGAGAGCGTAGTCGCGCCAGCCGGTGGGCGTGGTCAGGTCGTAGCTCATGCCGCGCCGCCGCTACTTGATCGTGAACGAACCCTCGCCGATGCGTGCGCCCTCGGCGTAAAGCTCCACCTGATGCGTGCCCTCCTTGAACGGCGTGCCCTTGTTGTAGATGAAGGTCAGGCGCGGATTCTGGTTGTCGAACAAAAAGCTCTGCTTGGCGGTGTAGAAAATCTCCTGCCCGTCGTACTTGAATGTGCCCGAGCCGGTGGCCACGTCTTGCAGGGTAGAGCCCTCCGGCTCCAGGATGCGGATCATCACGTCCTTGGTCTCGATCTTGGCGACGGGGTTGTCGGCGATGGTAAAGTTGACCTTTACCTTGTCGACCCGCCGCCCCCGAAACTCGTTGTCGCGGTCGTCGCGCTCCTTGCCGCGCTGGTCGATGTAGGTGATGTTCAGATTCTGCGCCTTCAGCACCGAGGCTACGGCCACCTTCTGGGCCTGCTCGCGGATGCGCTGCGAAAGCCGCTGCACGGTGTCGCCGATCTCGACGATGTTCTGCTTCAGGTCGCTGTTTTCGGCGTAAAGCTCTTCGTTCTGGGCTCTCAACTTAGTAATCTCGCCGTCCTTTTGGCTCAGCAGCAGCTTGTAGTCGGACTCCAACTGGCGCAGCTCGACGGTGCGGGCGTTGCCCTGGCGGCGGGCGCGGCTGAGCTGCTCGTCGAGCTCGCGGATCGACGTCCGCAGCCCGGCGGTGTCGCCCCCCAGGCGGGCGATCTCGCTGTAGCGCCCTTCGAGCTCCCCGCGCAGCGAGTCAAGCTCCGTGACGATGCGCTGGTTCTCGGCCGTCAGTTGGGTAACCTGCGGCTCGGCCACCTCGCGGCCCCGGCGCTCCTGCTGCCAAAGGTAAAACATGACGCCGTTCGTGATGAGCAGCAGCACGATGAAGGCGATGAGTAGATTGCGGCGACCGGAGTTGCCGGCGGGAATAGGTTCGGCC
>JBARYS010000398.1:0-6997 GCA_049648155.1 Catalinimonas sp.
GGCCAGTAGACATGGATGCCGTCGTCGGCGCGCACGGCGGCGTCCTCCCAGTTCCAGCCGTCGAGGTGCATCAGCGACGAGGTGCCCGCCAGCGTGCCGCCGCGCGGGGTGGCCTGCACCAGCAGCACGCCGTTGCTGCGGACGGTCGGGATGATGTCGGAGTCGGTGTTGAAGGCCACCAGGCTGCGCACGTTCGGGTTGATGGTGCCGGCCTCCTGCTGATCGCGCGAGGCGCGTACGGCGGCGATCTCCACCAGCCCCAGGGTCGTGTTGGGCAGAATCAGCCCGGGGTAGACGTGTTGGCCGCCGGCGTCGACGGTCTGGTAGCCGCTCGGCGCGTCGGCGGCTGGTCCTACGTAGGTGATCTTTCCTTCGGCGAAGCCCACCGCCCCGTTCTCGATCACCCGGCCGGTGCCGGTGTGGACGGTGCCGCCGCGCACCAGCATCGGCGCAGACTGCGGCAGACCGGGCGCGGGGCGTTGCGCCAGGGCGGCAGTAGTGAGGAGGAAAAGCAGGGGCAGGAAGAGGTATTTCATCGTGCACGAATATACACGGCGGTCCGAAGTTTCGGACGGAGTGGTAGCTTTCGGATCGTGCGGCGCGGTAATTTATACTTGTTGACTCTCTTCGTGGCCTTCAGCGTCACCCTGGTGCTGCGCGTGCTGGTGGAGCCGACTGGCTTCGTCACGCCCGATTCCGAGTATTACCTCGAATGTGCCCAAAATCTGCTGGCCGGGCGGGGCTACCAACGCTCCGACGCTTACCCCATTCCCGAGCCGCGCGACGATAGCATTCAGGTCTTTTTCTCGGTCTGGCCGGTTGGATACCCTACGCTCATCGCCGCCGCCGCTTTCCTGACGGGGTTTTCTCCGTTCTGGGCCTCCAAACTGCTGAACGTGCTGATCCTGGGCGGCATCTTCTTGGTCTTGCGGCGCTGGTGCGGTGCCGACGCGTGGAAGCCCGCTCTGCTGTTCACGTCCGGCTCGCTGATCGACGTGTTCTCTACCACCTGGTCGGAGGTGCCCTTTCTGCTCATTTTGTTGCTCTTCGTCCGTCAACTCCACCGCTGGGAACGACGCCCGACGCTCGCCGTGGGGGGGCTGCTACTCCTGACCGGCTGGGGGCTATTCGTCTTCCGCTACGTCGGCGGCTTCGCGTTCATCGTCACGGGCCTCTGGGGCGTCCGGCGCTGGTGGCTCGGCGAGCGCCGGTCCGCCGCCGGGCTGCTGCTCGTGACCATCGTCGGGGTGACGGGGGCGCTCGCTTACTTCGCCATGAACTACTACGTGGGCGGCACCTGGAGCGGAGGGCAGCGCCTCTATCCGGAGCAAGAGACGTGGCCCTATTTTCTGAGCGGGCTGGTGCGCGCGGTCGTTGGCGAGTGGGTGATTCCGAAGGTCTACGCTGCCAATCTCCCGCTGGTTTCTTGGCTCCGGCAGCCCTTTTTGGTGCAGAGCGTGCTGTTGATCTGGGCGGGGTGGCGGGTCCGGCGGCGGGACATCCGCCCCTTCTCCCTCCGGCCGGGTGCCATGATTCTAACCATGTGGGGCGTGGCGGCGGTGTACTTCGTGGTTATCGTGGCGGCGCGGCGGCTGTCGCCCTTCGACCCGCTGGGCGCGCGGATGTTCTCGCCCGCCACGCTCTTATTTGGTGTCGGACTCCTCTGGCACCTCGCCGAGTGCCCCAGGTTATGGCGGGCCGTACGTGCGCCGGTGCTTCTACTCTTTCTCTACGCCTACTTCATCAACACGCCGAAGCGGATCGTGCTGGAATGGGTACAGAGTCTGTTTGCCTGAAAGCCGAGAAAGGCGACCCGTGGGCGGATCCGCCCTTCTCAGAGTCCGGGGGAGAATGTAAGGCTCTTGCTTCTTTTGGCTGACGCGTTTGGGAGGAGACGCAAGATGTTGCGTCTCTGACTTGGCTAATTAACACAATGGGCTGACGCGTCCAAGATGCGTCTCCGCTTGCTTTTGGAGATGTTACATCTCGTTGTTGGTGCGGGCGGCGGTCTGCGTAGCCTTAGTCAGGAACGATTGCGAAAGCTTGCTCTCGCTCTGCCAGCCCTTCTTGGCGATGGTGCCCCCCCGGTGCCCCGGCCCCGGCAGCAGCCGGTTGGTGACCGACATCAGATCGGAGGTCAAACCGGGGAAGAGGCCGCGCAGACCGCTCATGATCTTGGCGGGAATGGTGGTGATGACCGACGCCTCGCCGAAGCGGGCGGCGTTCAGGATGGCTTGCGCGGTTGATTCGGCGCTCATCGATAGGCCCGGCAGCGAGTCGGCGATCTTGAACCAAGCATACTCTTCTTCGTGCTGCCCCTTCACCGTGACGTTGCGGGGGCTGCCGGTGCGCACCAGTCCTGGGCAAGCGGTGGTCACCAGGATGCCGTGGGGCATCAGCTCGGCGCGCAGCGAGTCCGAGAAGCCCACCAGCGCGTGCTTACTGGCGCTGTAAGGCATCATGTGCGGCAGGCCCACCACACCACCCACCGAGGCCACATTCACGATGCGCCCCCAGCGGCGGGCGCGCATCATCGGCACCACGGCCATCGTCACGTGGTAGGGCGCCCAGAAGTGCGTCTTGAGCGCCTCCTCGTACTCGTGACGCGTCATGGTCTCCATCGGTCCGACCTGAATCACGCCTGCGTTATTGATCAGCACGTCGACCGCACCGTAGTGGTCGCGCACCTTGGCCACGATCTCGTGCACCTGCTCGGGGTCGGTCACGTCGCCGGGGACGATCAGCACCTCGCCGCCCCGGTTGTCGAGTTCGCGCTTGGCACGTTCGAGCTCCTCTTCGTTGCGGGCCACCAGTGCCAGCTTTGCCCCCTCGTCGGTGAGCTGCCGGGCCATCACCAGCCCCAAGCCGCGCGATCCGCCCGTAATCAAGACGACCTTATCGTAAAAATTACTGTAGCGGTTGTCGCGCACCAGTTTGCGGGCGGCCACGATGCCACCGGTCAGGACTAGGCCGCGGAGAAGGTTGATTGCTTTCATGGGAGAGCTCGTGTGGGTGTTTAAGACCTTGTACGAGATTCTCCGGAAGAGGGTCCGCAGAGACGGCAGACAAAAAATGCCGCTGCCCCCTCCTGCTTAAAGTTATAAACACCGCTAGCGACGACGGCGGCGCAGAGAAGCGTTTTCTGGCTTCGGGCTTCCGCCTCAGCTACTTTCCGAAACCCCCGCCCCGTGAGCGCGATGAGGAGCCGGAGTAACGCGAGCCGGAGCGTGAGGTGCGTGGCGACGACGACGACGACCCCGAGGCGCTGCTGCTGCGGGCCGTGCGACTACGGACGCGCTCCTGGAAGCGAGAGGTCGACGTGTAGCGGCGGTTGTTGCCCACACGGCGGTTGTAATCGCTGTAGGTGCCGTAGGCGCGGCGGCCGTTTGTGGTGGGGCCGTAGTACGAGCGGCCGGTACCGTAGTAGCCACCCCGATAGTCGTTCCAGTAGCTCCGACGCGGCGGGTAGGCCAGGGTGTTGAACACGGAGCTGAGCAGGGCGTACTTGCCGTAGAACTCCCAGAAGCTGCCGCCGTTCCCCTGCTGCCAGCGGCCGTACTGCTCGTTGCCGACATACTGCGAGTAGCCCGGCGGGGCGGTCTGCTTGGTCACGGTGCCGTCAGCGCTTTTGCCGGCGATCTCCATGCCCATGTCTTCTTCGTGGCGCTCGAAGAACGCACGGTCCACCTCGTACCAGTCCGTCAGCTCCGCCTGAGGCACGCTGTCGCGCTCGGTGACGATGCGGTAGCGGTGGCGGTAGGTCTTCGAGAAGTTTCCCTCCACTTCCATGTCATAGAGCACGATGGTCAGCGGGGCCACGTCGATCATGTCACGCAGCAGCAGATCGACCGGGCTCTTCTGAAATTTATCACCGCCGCCGCAGGCCGTGAGCAAGAGGGCGCTCAGCAGCAACCATCCGAATGAGCGTGGAAAAAGGGTTCGGCTCATCGTTCGCCGGGCAACAGGTTTGAGAATGCGTAGGGCGGCACGACCTCCCCCACCGAAGCCTCGAAGTCACGGTCGCCCCACTGCTCGATGGTCAGCGTGCGCTTCTCCGACTCGTCATAGTACGACCAGGATACGAGCTCGGACCAGTTGTCGCCTGCCGCTGCCGTGTCGCGGTAGTAGCCATAGTTCTCCTCGTCCAGGAAGTAGGTCACGCCCTCGTAGACCAGCCGCTCGGGCGGATGTTCGTGTTTGCGCGCATACTCCGGGATGTCCTGCCCCAGCGCCCGCACGCCGATCTTACGGCTGACGGTCAGCACCAGTTCGTCGTCCTCTTCCACGTGCAGGTAACACCGGTCGTCGCCGCTGTCGAGTTGAAATTCACGCGTGAAGAAGTTGTTTCCCCAGTCGTATTCGTACTCACCGCTCACCTGCCAGTTTTTCAGGTCGTACTCCACCACGAAGCCCCGCCGCAGGTCTTGTAACCGCAGGTTGGTTGGGTCGTAGTCCGGCTCCGGCTTTTTCTTCTTAAAGGCGTCAAATAACCCCATGAATTCAGTTGACGGTTAGCAATGAGCAGTAAACAATAGCTGACGCCGGCAATCTGTGATCAACACCACGCCGGACGCTCCGCATCTTCCGTGACTTACGAGGCACTAGAGACGGCTACGTGCGGCAGCCAAGGGGGCGTCCGCACTATGGACCGGAAGCGTCCGGCCCGGCATCGACCGCCTGACTACTGCCCGTTCGCCATGCGGGCTTTGAGGACGGCCAACGCGTCCGAAGACTTACGCTGTTCGCTACCGGCCAGCGCACCGTCGATCTCGTCGTCAAGGCTACGGCTCTGGCCCGCGATGTCGCCGTAAGCTTCCGAGAGGGCTTCTTCTTGCGTGACCTTCTCCTTCATCCGTTCCAGCATCGCGACGGTGCCGTGGCTATCGATGTTCGCCATCGACTTGTTGATCTTCTTGGTGGCGCTGCTCACGCGGGCGCGGGCCTTGAGTGTCTTCAGTTCGTTCTCGTAGTGGTTGATCTGCGAGCGGAGCTTCTGCACGCTGCGGTCGAGCTGGGCGGCGTTCTGGTCGAACTGCTCGCGCTGCTGAGTGGCCTGCTTCATCAGGTTGTCGTTCTCTTCCTTGCGGGCGAGGGCCTCCCCGGCCAAGCGGTCGGCTTCGGCTTCGGCGAGGCGGCCGTCCTGGGCGCTCTGAAGGAGTTGCATCGCCTTGCGTTCGTAGTCTTGCGATTTACGCTGATACTCCGACTCTTCGCGGCGCGCGCGGATGGCCAGCGCCTTCACCTCGGCCAGCCCTTGCAGGCTCTTGTCGAGGTCAACCTTCAGGTCGCGGATGCCCTGCTCGGTCAGTTTGATGGGGTCTTCCAGCTTATCGATGGCCGAGTGTGCCTCGGCGGCACCGATCTTAAACATGCGACGAAAAATGCTCATGACGATTTTGTGTTTTCTGGGATGGTAGATGCCGGCGACTGGCGCCCGCTTGGACGTGAGGCCGGTGCCCGCACGGCGGTCGGACGGCGGTCGGACGGCGGTTACAGCTTACTGAAACGAATGAGCTCGTCGGCGTATTCACTCAGCAACAGCGACAGGGAGTTCAGGGAAGCTTCCAACTCGTTCAGGTCCAGGTTTTCCAGTTGCAGCGTGTCGCGGAACAAGAGCCGCCCGGAGTCGTCGAGGGCAAAGGCCCCGTGCACGATCTCGCGGTTCTTCATCAACAAACTACGCAACACCTCGGGCTGTTCGGCGGGCAGGTCAAGCAGTACCTGCTCCATGATCAGCAGTGGGTCGGCACAGCCGATCAGCAGGTTGACGATGCCCTCGTCGGGCTTCTCGACGATCAGCACGTCGCCGTCGGCATCTTCCTGCACGATGTCGTATTCGAGTTCCAGCAGATACGAACGGACCTTGTCGAAGTAGTCAGGCATGGGGATGAGGGGGTTACCGGACGAAGTTAGCAAATCCGCCCGCGCGGGTGCAATCGAACGCGTGACGAGCGGTTGCACCGCCGGACGACCGTCCCCCTTTCCGGGGTGCTTGCGACCGACGATCTCAGGGCCGGGCGGGCGGCACCGAGCGTAACCTTCCGTTGACCATATGCGCATAAAGAAGGAGAAAGAAGGCTCACCGGAGCCACACTCCATATACGATAACAACTACACCATGACAACGCAATCACACCTTCTCAGTGGCTACGGCGACCGCGAGAAGTCCGCATACCTGGGTGCCGTCGCCACGCTGGCCATGGCCGACAGCAAAGTAAACGAAGACGAGATCGAGTTTCTGCGCGGCCTAGGCGAAGGCGCTAACCTGCCCGCCGCCGAGACGGAGCAGATCATCCGCTCGGCCAACCAACCTTCGACGGCCGACCTGAGGCGCGACCTCGACACGCTGAAAAACAGCGAGCTGAAGTACGCCTTCATCGGCGACGTGGTGGCGTTCGCCAAGTCCGACGGCAAATACACACAGGAGGAAGCCCAGGGCATCGGCGAGATGGCCACTTACCTCGGCCTGAGTCAAGCGCAGTTCGACGCCGTGGCTGACTTCGTCGACCAGTCGAACGCGGCCGGCGGCAGCCCTTCGAACGCCTTTACGGCTAACGGCTTCGACGATAACCAGTTCAACAACCAACTGCGCGGCAACGGTTTTGCCGACCGCTTCAACCAACTCGGCATTCCGCCGAACGCGATGAAAGCGCTGCTGACCGTGGCGGCCCCCATCGTGCTGGGGCAACTGTTCAAGAACCGCCCCGCACGAAATCCTACCGCCACGCGCGGTACACAGGTGGGTGGCGGTGGCCTGCTGGGTAGCTTGCTCGGTGGCTTCGCGGGTGGGCAGGCAGCGCGTACCGGCGGTGGCCTCGGCTCGCTCGCCTCGATTCTGAGCGGCGGACGTGGCTACCGCAGCTCGCGTGGCGGCCTGCTCGAGAGCGTGATCGGTGCCGTGGCCGGTGGCCCATACCAGCGCCGGGGCTTCTAACCAACCCTCATCAAGGCAAAAAAGCCGCTCCTTCGACAGGAGCGGCTTTTTTGCGTGCTTACC
>JBARYS010000399.1:0-2525 GCA_049648155.1 Catalinimonas sp.
AGCCAGTACTCGTACTCGTCGGCGATGAACTTGGCGAAGTTGGCGTTGGCCTCGTTCTTCTGCATGTCGATCACCTCGCCCATGCTCTTGGTCTCGGTGTTGTCGATCTCCAGCTCCCAATAGACCAACTTCTTGTAGATGTCGGCCCACTCGTCGTGGTCAATGCGCTCCTGGTAGGCCATCGCCAGTTGGCGGAAGTCTTGCTGGTAGCTCATGTTGGTCTTCTCCGACACCAGCCGGCGGTTGTCGAGGATCTTCTTGACCGACATCAGAATTTGGTTCGGGTTGAGCGGCTTTATGAGGTAGTCGGCGATCTTCTGGCCGATGGCGTCCTCCATAATGTGCTCCTCCTCGCTCTTGGTGATCATCACCACCGGCAGGTTCGGGCGGCTGCTCTTGATCTGCGCCAGCACCTCTAGGCCACTCATGCCGGGCATGTTTTCGTCGAGGAAGACGATGTCGAACGTCTCCTCACTGACTTTCTCGAGTGCGTCGGGGCCGCTGTTGACGGGCGTCACGTCGTAGCCTTTTTTGTTCAGAAAGAGGATGTGGGGCTTAAGCAGGTCGATCTCGTCGTCGGCCCAGAGGATGCGGGATGCTTGCATGTAGGGTGTACTAGGTATCAGGTACAAGGTATGAGGTACGTCGGGTCCGGCGTACGCAACTGCTAACGTCGTTCGCCCGCAAACCGATGCAACCGCCGCCCCATTAAAGTCGCCGGAAGCCCCCCTGCGCGCACGCTGCTTCGGCTTTGAAGCGCCTTGCCGCCCCTTAAAAGCAAGACCCACGATTTGCCGGCAGCGCGAACTCTCCAAGGCTGAAAGCGACGTCACGGAAGCCCTGGAAGAGTGGTGTCCGTCGGTAGATCTGCGATGAGATCGTAAGTCATGAAGAAATACCGCATACCTTGTACCTGATACTTCGTACCAAGTGTCTTCTACCTTGTACTAAACACCTTGTCTTTCTCCGACTTCAAGCTCAACCCCCAACTGCTGCGCGCCGTGGCCGACGCCGGCTTCGAGGTGCCCACGCCCGTGCAGCGCGAGGTGATTCCGCAAGCGCTGGCGGGGCACGACGTGCTGGGCATCGCCCCCACAGGCACGGGCAAGACGGCCGCCTTCGTGCTGCCACTGCTGATGCGCCTCAAGTACGCGAGCGGCGAGCACCCTCGGGCGCTGATCCTTGGGCCGACGCGCGAGCTGGTCATCCAACTCAACGAGCACGTGCGCGCCCTCAACGGCCACACCGCCCTGCGCCACACCGCCCTCTACGGCGGCACCGGCTTCAAGCAACAGACCGACGCCCTGCAGGCGGGGCTGGACCTGATCGTGGCCACGCCGGGCCGCCTGATGGACCACTACCACCGGGGCGACCTGGTCTTGAAAGAGCTGGAGGTGATGGTGCTCGACGAGGCCGACAAGATTATGGACATGGGCTTTATGCCGCAGATTCGGAAGATCTTGGAGATCATTCCCCGCAAACGACAGAACCTGCTCTTCTCGGCCACGATGCCCGCGAAGGTCGAACGCCTCTCGGCCGAGTTTCTGGAGTTTCCCACGCGCGTAGAGGTCGCCCCGCAGGCCACCGTGACCGAAACCATCGAGCAGCGCGCCTACGCCACGCCCAATCTCGCCACCAAGGTGCAGATGCTCGACTGGCTGCTGCGCGACGAGGCGGCCCGGCGGGTGTTTGTCTTCGCCAAGACGCGCGAGACGGCCAACGTGATCTACCAACACCTCTGGGAACACCTGCGCGGCGACGTACGCGTGATCCACGGCAACAAGGACCAGAACGCCCGCCTCAACGCCATGCGGGCCTTCCGCGAGGGCGAGGTGCGTGTGCTGGTGGCGACCGACGTGGCCGCGCGCGGCATCGACGTGCGGGAGGTCAGCCACGTGGTGAACTTCGACGTGCCGATGGTTTATGAGGACTACGTGCACCGCGTGGGGCGCACGGGCCGCGCCGAGTTGGCAGGCACGTCGCTCACCTTAGTCAACCCCGCCGACGAGTACCACCTGAAAAAGATTGAGCGCATCATCCGCACGCCGGTGCCGCGCCACCCGCTGCCCGAGGGTATCCAAGTGCCCAAGACACCCACCGCCGAGAAGCAGGAGCAGGCCCGCGAGATCGACCGCCAGCGCCGCCGCGACGACCCCAGCTACCAAGGTGCGTTCCACGAAAAGAAGAAGAAGCCCGCCCGCCCGCCGAAGGAGAAAACCCGCCGCCCCAAACCCAAAGGCGGACGCAAGCGACGACGGTAGACAGAAACCGTAGAGACGCAGGATTTTGCGTCTTCGCACGCGCCGGCCGTTTGGGAAGAGGGGCTGCAAGACGCTGCGCCGCCCTTGTCGAGTTAGCAGCGTAGAAGTAAGCCCTACTACAAAACCACCACCATGACCACCGCTGAATACCTGCGCTACGACGCCCTCGGGCTGGCCGATCTGGTGCGGCGGGGCGAGGTGCGCGCCGAAGAGCTGCGGGCCGTCGCCACGGCGCGCCTCGCCCGCGACAACCCGCAGCTAAAC
>JBARYS010000400.1:0-2917 GCA_049648155.1 Catalinimonas sp.
GTCGTGGTGGCCGTCGACGCCCCGGCCGCCGCCGCCCTGGGTGCGCCCGGACCACCCGCTAAGACGGAGCACGTCTCGACCGGACAGCTCTACTTCGAGGCCCCGCGCCCGACGCTCACCGACTCGATCATCGTGCTGCCGACCGCCGCCGGGGGCATCGTGAGCAACCTGGCGAACATGAGCGCCGTCGCGCCTGACTACGCCCCGGAAGGCCGGACCCTGATACAAGTGTCGGTCGGGGGGAACGTGGAGCCGGGCGACGATCTGCCTGCGCGCGTGCGCGGCGAATTGCGCCCCTGGTTTGCGGACGTGGACGGCTGGCAGCACCTGCGCAGCTACCGTGTCGACTACGCGCTGCCCGACCAGGCGCACGTGCGGCACGACCCCACCCGCGATGACCTGCGCCCCACGGCGGGCGTCTACCGCGCGGGCGACCACCTGCTGAACGGCTCGCTGAACGCCGCCCTGCGCACGGGCCGCCTGGCCGCCGAGGCGGTGGCAGCGGATTTGGGGTAAACCGCCCCGCCGCCCCCCGTTACCTTTGCCAGTGTTGAACCTACCGGCGGGCGCGGCCCGTTATGGACCTTCCCCCGCCGGGAGGGGGGACGCCACCAACCTTCCACTGCTATGATCACCAAACGCAACCGCGAGCAGATCCGCGAGAGCGAATACATCAGCCGCGACCTGAGCTGGATTCAATTCAACCACCGCGTGCTTGACCAGGCGCGCGACACCAAGAAGACTCTCTTCGAGCGGCTCAAGTTTGTGGCCATCACCGCCTCGAATACCGACGAGTTCTTCATGATCCGCGTCGGCAGCCTTTACAACTACCTCGACTACGGCAAGGAGCGCGTCGACTACTCCGGCCTGCGCGAGCGGCCCTTCCGGGCGGCGCTGCTGCGCGAGTCGCAGGCATTCTTTCAGCAGCAGTGCCAAGTGTACGAGGAGATGCTCAAGCCCCAGTTCAAGCAGAACGAGTTTGAGATCATCAGCGTGGGCGACCTCACGGAGCGGGAGCGGATGCAGGCGGCCGGTTACTTCGAGAAGACCGTCTTCCCGATGCTGACGCCGATGGTGTTCGACCAGTATCACCCCTTCCCGGTGCTGATGAACCGGCTGCTGATCTTCGGCGTGATCACGTCGGACCCGGCTGACCGCAAGGCTCCCAGAAAGCTCTCGTTCGTGCAGGTGCCGCAGAACCTGCCGCGCTTCTTCGAGATCGACCGCGGCGAGACGATGCTGTTCCTACCCATCGAGGAGATCATCCGCGACCGCATCGACAAGCTCTACCGCAACGTCCACATCCACTCGGTCGACTTGTTTCGCATCACCCGCAACGGCGACTTCACGCTGGAGGAGAACGACGAGCTGGAAGAAGACTTTCTCGACGAGGTGAAGCGCAAGCTCAAGACGCGCCGCACGGGCCGCGTGGTGCGCGTCGAGATCGAAGAGGGCTACGCGCCGATGCTGATGCGGGCGCTGAAGGAGCGCTGGGATTTGGACCGCGACAACGTGTTCGTCAGCGAGCACCTGATCGACTTCACGGGGCTGTGGCAGGTGGTGAAGCACTCCGACTTCCGCGACCGCCAGCCCCAGCCGCCGCCGCCGGTGCCGCCCCTGCAGGGCAAGCTCGACGACGACGAGGACCTGTTCGGCTACCTCAAGGAGCACGACATTCTGATGCACCACCCCTACAACCGCATCGACCCGGTGGTGGAGTTGCTGGAGGCCGCCGCCGAAGACCCGCAGGTGCTCTCGCTAAAGATGACCATCTACCGGCTGGCGAAAGACTCGCGCGTGACCAATGCCCTGCTCAAGGCCGCCGAGAACGGCAAGCACGTCTCGGTGCTGTTCGAGGTCAAGGCCCGTTTTGACGAGGAGAACAATATCCGCGAGGCCGAGCGCCTCCAGAAGGCGGGCTGCTTCGTGATCTACGGCATCAGCCGCGTGAAGACCCACACCAAGCTGCTGCTGATTGTCCGCAAGGTGGGCGAGGGGGTGACGCGCTACGTGCACTTGGCCAGCGGCAACTACAACGAAGACACCGCCCGCCTCTACACCGACGTGGGCCTGCTGACTACTCATGACGGCTACGCGCACGACGTGTCGGAGTTCTTCAACGCCATCACGGGGCACTCGGCCCCCGAGCGGTACGACTACCTGCTGACCGCCCCGCGCGACATGCGGCCGGGGCTGGTCGCGTTGATTCGCAAGGAGGCCGAGCACGCGCGCGCGGGCAAGCCCAGCGGCATCTGCATCAAGGTGAACTCGCTCGAAGACCGCGAGGTCATCAGCGAGCTCTACGCCGCCGGGCAGGCCGGGGTGCCCATCCAGCTCGTCGTGCGGGGCATCTGCTGCCTGCGGCCGGGCCGCGAGGGGCTGAGCCGGAACATCACCGTGCGCTCGATCGTGGGCGATTTTTTGGAGCACGCCCGCCTCTACTACTTCCACAACGCCGGCGAGCCGCTGGTCTACGGCGGCAGCGCCGACGCCATGCGGCGCAGCTTCGAACGGCGCATCGAGTCGCTCTTCCTGATCGTGGGGCGGAAGGTGAAGCAGGAGGCGATCAACGTGCTGGTCTACAACCTGCGCGACAACGTGAACACCTACCTGATGCAGGAGGACGGCAGCTACGTGCGCCGCCGCCCCGCCAAGGGAGAGCGCCGCTTCAACATTCACCGTGAGTTCTACCGTGTCTCGGAAGAGATCGTGGCCCGCGCGCGCCTGTTCGACGAGAAGGGCGCGGTACCGCAAGGCCCCGCCGGCAACGGCACCCCGCCCGCCGCGACCGCTCCCAACGGCAAGTCTCCGGCGACGACCCCCGCGCGCTCCGGGCAGAGTGCCGCCCCCACGCGGTTGCGCGACGGCAACGGCCGCTTCGTCGCGCGACCCCGGGCCTGAGAGTGGGTGTAGGTCG
>JBARYS010000401.1:0-1933 GCA_049648155.1 Catalinimonas sp.
AGCGCCCGCACGGTGTAGGCGTAGGTGCCGGCGGGCACGGGCCGCCCGCGACTAGTGCCGTCCCACCCCGCGCCCCGAAAGTCCGTGTCTTGGTAAATTACTTCGCCCCAGCGGTTGTAGACGCGCAGGTCGTAGGTAGCAATATACTTCCCGAAGGCCCGGAAGCGATCGTTGTTGCCGTCGCCGTTAGGTGAAAAAGCATCCGGAAAGAAGAGGCGCGGCGATACCCGGAAAGAAATTACGTTCGAGAACACCACCGGAAGCGCCGGGTCGTCGGGCTCGACGCGTACGTGGAAGAGCTGTAGCTGGCGGTCGGGGTCGAAGTCATCGCCCCACACCTCAGCGTAGGTAAGGCCGGCGACGGGGCGCTCGTCAAGCAAGTTGCCGTCGGCATCAAGACGCTCCACCACGTAGCGCCGCACGTCGTGCCCCTTGTATTCCGACCAGTTCAGTTCGATGCCGCCCCCCGTGCGCACGCCCTGCAGCCAAGCCGGGCAGACCTGCTCGCCGGGTGGCGAAGCGTTGCCGCACTCGTCGACGTAGCGAACCCCGTAACAGCTCCGCCCGGAGGCAACCTCCTCGAAGGAGGCTTCCGTGGTCGTTGCCACCACTTCTCCGCCCCGCCGCACCTCGTACTGAGTGGGCGGCTCGGCGGGCGGCTCCCAGCTCACAAGTAGCTGATTGTCGAAGTCGAACGTGGCGACGAGTCTTTCAACCACCGGCGGGCGGATGGTCGACTCCGCCTCAATGGTGACGGGAGCTGCCACCGAACGCCGTGCCGTGCCGTCGGATCCGGGCGTGAGCATGACGGTCAGTTCGTAGGCGTAGGTCTGGTTGCAGACCACGTCGGTATCTTCGTAGGAGGTCGTAGCTACGTTCGGGACGGTTTGCAGGGGCCGGCCGTCGCGCGTGAGTACGTAGGACATAAACCCGCCCCCCGGGTAGGTGGGCCAGGAGAGTCTGATGCTCCCGCTCGCGGGCAGCGTTTGAGCGCGCAGCCGCGTGGTGCAGAGCCGACCACCGGGGCGTTCGTTACCGCAGACGTCGTACGTGCGCGTCCGGAAGCACCACGTTTCGGCGGCGGCGTCCACGTCAGCTACCTCCACCGGCGTTGTCCCCCCGCCGGCGTCGAGCGTATCGAACGGCGCGACTCCCCCCCCGCCCCGCGTGCGGCTGAGCTCGGTGCGTCCCGTCGTGCCCGGCGTCAGCAGCAGCGTCGGCGTGCCGTCGGTAGCGACGGTGACTTCGGTCAGGGGAGCTTCCGCCAGGTCGTCGAACACGTTCAGGGTGCGTTGGTCGGTTCCGCCGCACACGGCTAACGGGTAGAGGCCCTGGACGCGGACTACGTAGGCACCCGGCGCGGCGTACGTGTGGTCTATGATAAAGGTGGGGCCGGGCCGAACGTCGCTCGTACCGTCGCCCCAATCGACAACGTACTGTTCGTAGACCACCGTGGTATCGGCCACCGCGTAGGTGCCGTAGTCACGCCCCGGCAAACGGAAGCGGCTCACGTCGCGGTCGTCTACCCGCAGGCGCACGGCCTGCCCGGCACAAGCCTCCCACGTGGCCTCCGGGGGCAGGTTGTCGGCGATGACCACCCGGCGGCGCACGAGGCGGTCCAGGTAGTCTACTGAGTCGGGCGCGTCGACCAGTTGCGTGATCAAGTAGACGCCGGGTTGGTTGTAGGTGTAAGTCGTGTCCGCCTGCCCGTTCGAGGTCGTGCTGAAGGTCGTCGTATCGCCGTCGGCACCGCTGTCGTAAGCCGCCAGCCGGTTGGTTTCGTCGTCGACCACCTCAACGGGCGTGCCGACACACTGGATGACGGGCTGTACCTCGAAGCCGGGGTTTACGTCTTGCCCGTACCCCCACCTCGCCGCCAGCCACAACCCACACAACACCCACGTGCGCACCATCATAAAAAACGCTGTACCGG
>JBARYS010000402.1:0-9164 GCA_049648155.1 Catalinimonas sp.
ATCCAGGTCCAGCCCGAAGGCGCCGAACAGGTCGACCTGAATCCGACTGGTGTCACTCTCGATCAGCGTCCAGTCGGGACCGTCTACCACCTGCAAGAGAGAAGTATCGCACCGCACCAAGTGGTCGTCGATCTGCGTGGAGCCGTCGCGGTAGAAGATAATCCGGTCGTCGCGGTTGCAGTTCGGCACCGAGTCGATTAGCTCAAGTGCGAAAAAGCCCACTCCTGCCAGCACGCTCGTCACGTTCCAAGCCTTGCCCTCGCCGGCAGTAGCTTCGGGGCCCGCCACGAAGTCGAACGCCGTCGGCTCGGGCGTCGGGTCATCTTTTCTACAGCTCGCCAGAGCGAGCAGACCGAGGAAAAGGGCAAGGCAAGAAGTGGTGCGCATGGCGTGGGGTTTGTCGGATAAAGATACGTACATGTAACGCACGCCCGACGCCATTCGATGTGGGCGACCTAATTTGCGGGTTGCACTCACCCCCTTTTTCCATGTTCGACCTCACGGCCGCCCGCGCGCGGCTGCAAGCGGAGATCGCCGCCCTGCGCTTCGGCGAAGAGCCCCCGGAGCTGTACGAGCCGATCCGCTACCTGATGAACGTGGGCGGCAAGCGCCTCCGGCCGCTGCTGACGCTACTGGGCTATCAACTCTACGCCGGCGACTGGCCTCGCGCGCTGCGTCCGGCCGTGGCGGTGGAGGTGTTCCATAACTTCACGCTGATGCACGACGACATCATGGACCAGGCCCCACTGCGGCGGGGCCTGCCCACGGTGCACGCCCGCTGGAATCCTAACGTGGCGATCTTGTCGGGCGACGTGATGCTGGTCAAGGCCTACGAGCTGATGATGGACGCGCCCGACGCGCTGCTGCGGCCCGTGCTGGTGGGCTTCAACCGCTGCGCCGCCGACGTCTGCGAGGGCCAGCAACACGACATGAACTTCGAGACCCGCGCGGACGTCGGGGAGGCCGCTTACCTACGGATGATCAAGCAGAAGACCGCCGCCCTGCTGGGCTTTGCCCTCGAACTGGGCGGCACGCTGGCTGGAGCGGATACCGACGACCGGCAACGCCTCTATGAGCTGGGCATCCAGACCGGGCTGGGCTTTCAACTGATGGACGACCTGCTGGACGTGTACGGCGACCAGCGGAAGTTCGGCAAGCAAGTGGGGGGCGACATCATCGCCAACAAAAAGACGCTGATGCTGATCCGCGCCCTGGCGCAGGCTGACGCCGACCAGCGCGCCGTACTCAACCGGTGGCTGCGAGCCGCCGACTTCAACCCCGCCGCGAAGGTGCAGGCTGTGCGGGGCGTGTACGATGCCCTCGACCTGCGCGCCCAGACACAGGCGCTGGCCGACGAACACTTCGGCCGGGGGCTGGCCGCCCTCGACGCCCTCGATGCCCCCAACGACCGCAAGCAAGTGCTGCGCGGCCTGATCCTCCAACTGACCGGACGCGAACAGTGATACCCCTAACCTGGATCGTCATCGGCGTGACGGTACTCGCCTCGTTCGCCGCCTGGAACCGCCCCACGCTGCTGCGGCGGTGGCTCTTCAACCCGTATGAGGTCCGCACGCGGCGGCAGTACGATCGCTTCTTGCTGTCGGGCCTGATCCACAATGACCGGGGACACCTGCTGTTCAACATGTTCACGCTCTTCTTCTTCGGGGCGGCCGTCGAGCGCTACTTCACGGCCTACTACGGCGCGGCGGGCCCGTGGGTGTTCCTTGTCCTCTACGTGCTGGGCATCATCGCCTCCAGCCTGCCGACCTACTTCAAGCACAAGAACCAGCCCTACTACAACTCGCTGGGAGCGTCGGGCGGCGTGTCGGCGGTCCTCTTCTCGTCGATCCTCTTCGCGCCGCTCACCAAGCTTTACCTCTTTTTCATTCCCATCGGCATTCCGGGGTTCATCTTCGGCGTGCTCTACCTGCTCTACTCGGCCTATCAATCGAAGCGCGGCGGCGACAACATCAACCACGACGCGCACCTCTGGGGCAGCGTGTTCGGCGTGGTCTTCACCGCCCTGCTGGTGCCCTCGGCCCCGGGCAGTTTTGCAGATCAACTGCTCGGCTGGAATCCGTTCGGCTGATTCGGACGCGGCCGCAACCAGCCATCGGATTCCTTACGTAGTAAGCACACACTAACCACTCATCTACGTATGCGTCGATCCATTACCCAACTGCTGCCGCTCGTTCTCGCCCTGCTCACCGTGGCCTGCGCCGCCCCCAAGCGGTACGGTGCCTACTTTCAGCACAAGCCCGGCCCAAACCTGGCCGCTGCCCGCCCGGCCCAAACCCACCCCGCGCCGGACGCGCAACTGGTGAGCAACGACGAGGCCGCCGTGGCGCAACTCGTGGCCGCCGCGCCCGCCGTGGCTCAGTTGGTACCGACCGATGCCCCCGCCGCAGAATCGGAGCTCCCCCAGGCCAACATGGACGTGAGCCAAGCGATCGCCACGACCAAAGAGTACACACGTGCCGAGCGCCGGGCGCTGCGTAAAGAGCTGAAGGCCAAGGTCAAAGCGGCCAAGAAGGCGGCCAAGGGCCCGCAGGAGGCGCAGGCCGAGGGCGAATTTCGCACGTCGATCATCGTGGCCGGCATTGGGGCCATCTTGCTGGTGATCGGCGGCGCGCTCTCCATCAACGCCATCTACCTGATTGGGGCCATCGTGCTGACCATTGGGGCCATCCTGTTCCTACTGGCGCTGCTAAGCTGATTGCCTCTACTCGGACTTTGTGAAAAGCCCCCCGGCCCGGAGCCGGGGGGCTTTTTGTTGTTGCAAACCGGTCGCAACGTCCCATACTGATTGCACGGGGATGTTACGGGGGTAATCTTTTGATGGACGCGCTTCGGCATCTTTCCGGGCGATCTGCTTTATTCGCTTTTGATCTTGGACAAGCCCTGAAGATCGACAGTCATTCTCCTCACCAGGTCATGCGGAACATCTTGCATACTCAGCTTCTGGTATTAGTCGGGTTGTGGGCTACGCTCTTCCCGGATGCGTCTCGGGCGCAGTCCGACGGCCCCAACACGGGCGGCCAGTTTGCCAGCACCACCACGGCGAGCAACTCGTCCGTCTACTCGTGGAGCCTTCAAAACAACGTGGTCGGCTCCGACAATCTGTACGCCGTCGCCACCGTGACGGGCGCGGGGGCGCAGACCACGCAGTTGCTGGTGGTGACCAACTTCGGACTCGTCGTGCCGGAAGACGGCACCGTGGCCGGCGTCGAGGTGGAGGTGGAGCGTTCGTCGACCGCAACCACCTGCCAGACGGCAGCCGTTCACCTGGTGCGCTACGGAGCCATCCTGGAGAGCTACAACGGCTCTTCCGGGGACGTGTGGCCCACGAGCGACGCGGTGATTACGTACGGTGGGCCCACGGACCTTTGGTCGGCCCCCCTCGACCGCCCCTCCGTACAGGACGCCTCCTTCGGAGTGGCCATTTCAGCTCTGGTGAACAACGGCGAAGCACGCATCGACCGCGTCCGGATGACGGTCTACTACTCGCTGCCGCCGCTGCCCGTGACGCTCAGCAGCTTCCGGGCGCAGGCGCGGGGCGGGAGCGTGACGGCCGAATGGACGACCTCCGCCGAGATCGAAAACGACTACTTTGTACTGGAGCGCTCGCTCGACGCCCGCACGTTCGAGCCCGTAGCAGAAGTGCGTGGGGCCGGAACGAGCCACCACCTTCGCACGTACGCCGCCGTCGACGAGGGTGCCGTGCCGGGGCGCTCCTACTACCGCCTGAAGCAGGTCGACTTCGACGGCACCACGGAGCGGTTTGACCCGGTGGCTGTCTGGGTGGCCGAACGCCCCCTGCTGCTGTCACCCTCGCCGTGGTCGGGCGGCCCGTCCCCACGGCTGCACGGCACCGACCCGGCGGCGGTGAGCACGCTCCGTCTCTTCGACGGGTTGGGGCGCGAAGCAGCCGAAGTGGCCGTGCGCCTCGGAACGGTCGACGTGCCTCAAAGCCTACCGCCGGGGCTGTACCACTACGTAGCCTACGATGCTCAGGGGCGCCACCGGGGCCGGGGACGCTGGCAAGTGGAGCGTTGATCAGGGGGCGTTAGAACACGTAAAGCCCGAACTTTACGCCGCAATAGGGAGACACGCCGCGAAAGTTGTACTCCCAGACCATATCGGCGAAGGGTTGACCACCGTCTGGGGGCAGTCCTTCGAAAAAGGGTGCACGGACCGTAAAGCCCAGAAAGAGGTCGACCATCAGTTCGTTCTGGATGAAGAAGGTGCTTCCCAGTGCCGCCGTGGCCATCACGCGCTGGTTCGTGACCGTACGCTGCCCCTGCTCCAACTGTAAGAGCGGCGGATCACCCGACTGTGGCACCGGCGTGAGCACGAAATCTTCGTATCTGAACCGAAAGCGGTGGTAGCCCGCCCCCCAGGTAAAGTAAAAGTTGCCTAGGTCGCGCAGCGCCTCCGACCGCGTGTAGAGCTTGTGCTGTACCTCGACGCCCCATCCGTCGAGCTGCACGTCGTCCGAGAAAGCGCCCCGGCCGGGGCCTTCGCGCGTGCCGTAGTAGCCCTGCGGTGCCACCACGAGCGCGTGGCGGCTCCCCACCGGGCGGTACTCAACGTCGAGACGAACACCACGCGTCAACAGGTACTGCGGCACGCCCATAATTGCGACCGTCCGGGAGGCGTGCGGCAACGAATCAGCCTGCGCTCGCGCGGCCGCACCGGGCAGCCCGACCGCCAGCGTCATCACCAGAAGGAGGAGGCGGATCACGAAGGGATGATGTCGAGCTTACTGAGCAGTTGCAGCTCGCCGTTTTCGTAGCGGTACTGGTAGAGGCCGTCGCTGCCGATCACCATCAGGGTGCCGTCGTGCGGAATTAGGTCGTGCGCCTCGATGCGGAAGTGGTGCAGCAAGCGCAGGTCACGTACGTCGCGGGCGTCATACACCTTCACCCCTTCGTCGCAGACGAACAAGAGCGAGTCGGCGATGCCCAGGCCCTTCGGGGCGGTCATCGGGTAAAGCTGCACCAACTGCGGCCGGGTCAGGTCTTCCACGTCGATCACTTCCAACTGGTTCAGGCCGCGCCCGCACGCCACCTGATCGGCGTTGAGGGTAACGTAGGCGTAGCGCTCGTCGGCCACCACGGGGTCGCAACTGAACACGTGCTCGTAGGTCGAAAGGCGGCTGGGTGCATTCGGCGTACTGACGTCCCAAATGTGCATACCGGTGCGCGAGCCGATGAAAAGCGTCTCCCGGCGGGGGAAGATGGTCTCGATGTCGGTGCCGACCTGGGTCATGGTCTCAAAGCGCGGCTGGTTGACGTCCGACACGTCGAACACGCGCAGCGACTGCTCGTCGACCGTGTAGAGGTGCTCGCCCACCACGGCAAAGCGGGCCATTGAGCCGCCCTGGCCGGTGTTCGAGGGTGCCACGTCGTTCGTGCCGGCGCAGCCGAGAGCCATCAGCAACGACGATGCGAGTAGGGCGCAGAAGAGTTTTTGAAGCATCATGGGGGGAGGTCTTGAAGTAAAGGGGCACTAACGGGTCCAGCCGACGATCACCAGGTCTTCGTCGGTGTACGTCTCGAACGTCTCGGGAATTGCCCCGCCATCGGGCGGCAGCAGGGTGGGGAAGGCTCGCCGCACGCGCGACACCTCCCGGGGCTGGGTAAAGTCTTGCAGGTCGACGGCCACCAGGTCTACCCCGTTGTCGGCGTAGAGTGTGCGCCCGCGCATGGCGATGTCCACGCAGCCCGGCACGCGAAGAAAGCCCAACTGCTTCGGCTGGGCGGGGTCGCGGTTGTCGATCAGGTGAACGCCCTCGTACCGCTCGCTGATGAGCAGGTAACCGTCCTTGTGATAAATCTTGGCGGGGTCGCTCAGGTCGCGGGCCGTCTCCAGCCGGATGGACTGCTCCAGATCGGCACGACGCAGAAAGACCGGCCGGTACTCGGTCTCGACGCGAAAGTTGTTGGGCTCTCCCCAATCCGGCCCGCAGGCGGCCAGCCCGGCGGCGAGGAGTAGAAAGGCAAGGGGGCGTGTGATCATAGGGGAGCGGTGATAAAGAGTGATCAGCAGGGAAGCGGTTGCTACTAAGCGTATAGGTGACAAGTTAAGGTCCATCCGAGAATGTCAAGGGACTGATAAACTCCTTTTGGCCTCTATCAAGGCCGGCTCCTTATCCTCTTTGACTAGGTATGCGACTGTACCGTAGGCCTCGCCCCGATGGTAAGCTTGTTCAAAATGATACAGACTGCGGTAACCCATCCCTACGGAGAGGTCGCTATATACTTCAGCCTGTTTAAAAGTGTACATCTATAATCGAGCGTACCTACATCTGAACGTCATCGCGAGCGTAGCGATGCGATCTCGCTCATCAGTCAGTGGACCAGATCGCGTCGCTACGCTCGTGATGACGTCGAAATAGGAAGTTTAAGTTCATACGGATTGAAGTGTAGCGCCGGCCAGGTCCGTCGGCTACCCGGTCGGTAAGATCAGCCTGCGCTGGTGCTCGCGGCGGCCACACCTGCGCCTGGCAGACGGAAGTGGCGACGCCGGAAAAGCCAAGCGAGCCGATCATCAGGAAAACGCGGGGGCATCGCGCGTCAAGACGTGGTTTTCGCTAAAATCTCCTTCGTGAACGCATGCACCAGTGCCCCGTCACGCACGATCAACGCGCCCTGCGTCACCTCTTCTTCCTCCCACTTGAAGGCCCCCTCGGCGGTGAGGTGCAGCAGCAAGGCGGTGAGGTTTTTGGCGTACAGTTCGCTGGCGTGGACGGCCAGCCGGGCGGGCAAATTCGACTCGCCGATGATGGTCACGTGGTGCTTGACGACCGTCCGGTCGCGCTCGCTCAGCGCGCAGTTGCCGCCCGAGGCTACGGCCATGTCGACGATCACCGCGCCGGGGCGCATCTGCCTGACGGTCTCCTCGCTCACCAGCAGGGGCGCGCGCTTGCCGATCACCAGCGCGGTCGTAATCACCAGGTCGGCATCGGCCACGTGGCGGGCCACCATCGCCTGCTGGCGCTTGAGGTATTCGGCCGACACCTCGCGGGCGTAGCCCCCCTCGGTCGTGATGCCCTCGCCCTCCACCTCCAAGAAGCGTCCGCCGAGCGACTCCACCTGCTCCTTGGTTTCGGGGCGCACGTCGGTCACCTCCACCACCGCCCCCAGCCGCCGGGCCGTGGCGATGGCCTGCAGCCCCGCTACACCCGCACCGAAAATCAGGACTTTGGCGGGCGTAACGGTGCCGGCGGCCGTCATCATAAGTGGGAAGATGCGGCCGAGGGCGTTCGCCCCCAGCAGCACCGCCTTGTAGCCCGCCAGGTTCGCCTGCGAGGAGAGGGCGTCCATCTTTTGCGCCCGCGAGATGCGCGGCACCGCGTCCATCGCGAAAGCGTTCACCCGGCGCTCTTGCAGGATGGCGAGCACCTCAGGAACGGTGTAGGCGTAGAGAAACGAGATCAGCGTAGCGCCGGGGCGCAGCCGTCGCGCTTCGTCGGTCGTGGGTGCGTTCACCTTCAGCACCACGTCGGCCGACAGCATCAGGGTGTCGAAGTCGGGCACGACCTCGGCCCCGGCGGCGCGGTAGGCGTCGTCGAGGAAGTAAGCGCCCGCCCCGGCGTCGGCTTCCACGGCGCAGGTAAAGCCTTTTTTGAGGAGGCCCCTGACGGCGTCGGGCGTGAGGGCCACGCGCTGCTCGCGCGGGTCGGACTCTTTCGGAACTACGATCTTCACGGCGGGGGGATTTGTGGGCGGAAAGGTGCTCATTTTTTAGCAACCGCCGCTCCCTGCCCACCAGGATGTTCGGCGTCTCGCGACGGTTTCCACAATCCGACGGGGTCGACGAAGCCGACGTACGGCCTGCATCATACCTTTAAGCCCAATGGAGATTTTTTGTGTCGGTCTGGATGTCTTGCCCACGGCGGTCGGGCAACTGCTCGCTCACACGGACGCGGCGACCATCCGCCCCCCGGTCTGGCTGTTCGAAGGGGAGATGGGCGCGGGCAAGACTACTTTAATAAAGGAGATCTGCCGGCAACGCGGCGTGGAGGACACCGTGAATAGCCCCACGTTTGCGCTCGTGAACGAGTACCTGGACGGCGCCGGGCAGCCGGTTTACCACTTCGACTTTTACCGCCTCGACGAAGCGTACGAGGCCGAAACCATCGGTACGGCAGAGTATTTCGACTCCGGTTACCTTTGTCTGGTCGAGTGGCCCGCCCGCGTGCCTACCCTATGGCCTGATACGTATCTGCGCATTTTTATCGAAGCGATGCCCGACGGCACGCGCCGCCTCTTGCTTACTCACGTCCATGAAGATACCCACGACAACGCAACAGACCGGCTTTGAAGCGCTGGTGAAGGGGCAGGCACTCTACCCGCAGGAACAACTGCTGGCGTTAGGGCAGAGCAAGCAAAGGCTCGATATCGGTATCCCGAAAGAGCACGCGCGCCTTGAAAATCGTTTGCCCCTCACGCCCGACGCCGTGCGGCTGCTGATCGATAACGGACACCAGGTGACAGTCGAGGCGGGGGCGGGCGTCCGCTCGAGATTCGAGGACCGGGAGTACAGCGAGGCCGGTGCGAAGATCGCCTACGACGCCAAAGAGGTGCTGGCCTGCGAACTGGTGTTGACGGTGAGTCCTCCTTCGCTCGAAGAAGTAGGGCACATGAAGCCGGGGCACACGCTATTTTCGGCGCTCCAGACCGGCCGTAGCGACCCAGACTTTGTGCGGGCCCTCAACACCAAGCGGATCACCGCGCTCGGCTACGAATTTCTGGAAGATCAGGTGGGTGGACTGCCCATCATGCGGGCCATGAGCGAGATCGCGGGCAGCACCGTCATGCTCATCGCCGCCGAGTACCTGAGCAGCCTCAACCACGGGCGGGGCGTCATCGTGGGGGGCATCACGGGTGTGCCGCCTACCAAGGTGGTGATCCTAGGCGCGGGCACGGTCTCGGAGCTTGCCGCTCGCACGGCCATCGGGCTGGGAGCCGAAGTAAAGATCTTCGACAACCACGTCTACAAGCTGCGGCGCATCAAACAGGGGCTGGGGCAACAGATATTCACGGCGACCATCCACGGCGGGACGCTGCCGGACGCTGTGACGCGCGCCGACGTGGTGATTGCCGCCGTGCGCGCCGAAGAGGGCCGTGCGCCGCTGATCCTGACCGAAGAGACGGTGG
>JBARYS010000403.1:0-3081 GCA_049648155.1 Catalinimonas sp.
ACCTCGCGTCCCCGGTCGTCGATCACCCCCAGGCGGGGCGGGTCGTTGCCGACGGCCGCATCGACGCGGTAGAGCGCCGGCGCGAGGGGGGCGACGTCGGCGTAGCGGGCACGGGTGAGCCGCTTGCCACCCAGCGAGATCAGCCCCCATCGGCCGCCCTCGCGGTAGGCCAGCACCTCGCCCACCGGCGGCGCGAAGCGCGAACGCGCGGGCGCATCGGCGGGCGAAAGGTAAGGATCGGCGGGCCACCCGAGGTATTCGTAACGGGCGGGGATCAGCACCTCGCCGGTCTGCTTGTCGACCAGTCCCCAGCGGCCGTCGCGCAGTTCCTTGTCGTACGCCTCGGTAAAAGGTAGGCGCTCGGCGTGCGCGCGAAGCAGAAGCAGCCAGCAGAGCAGAAAGAGGCTACGTAACATCCCGCGAATTTAGGCAAGGCGTTGCAGCCGCCTCCCGGCCCCCTTTCGGCAAAAGCACCTGAGTGAGGCCCGGGGGGGGAGAGCCTTTTGAGGGCCGCACCCTCTGCCCGCGCCAACACAGGAAGTTCTTTTTTGAGACAAACGGATCGTTCGAAATGGTTACCTTTGCCGTCCGTTCGCCCGAACGGGCCCCAACCGGGGCTTTTATAACCAAACCCCGCCGGTGAAATGACCCGCCGCCGGAAGTGTTCAAACGGGTCATGCGACAATTAGGTATGAGCAATACCCCAGGAGATTTCAATTGGGACGATGCCGGCGACAAAGGCTTCGGCCAGGAGTACGCCGCCGATGACCGCGCGCAGATGGCGCAGATGTACGAAGAGACGCTGACCACCATTCAGGAGCGCGAGGTGGTCTCCGGCCGGGTGGTCGGCATCAACAACAAAGACGTAATCCTCAACATCGGCTTTAAGTCCGACGGCCTGGTGCCGGTCTCCGAATTTCGGGACCTGGACCTGAAGGTCGGCGACGAGGTTGAAGTATACATCGAGGATCAGGAAGATTCGCAGGGCCAGTTGGTGCTTTCGCGCCGCAAGGCCCGCATCGTGAAGGCGTGGGAGTCTATCCAGCGCGGCCTTGACGAAGACCTCATCCTCGAAGGTGTGGTGAAGCGCCGCACCAAGGGCGGCTTGATCGTCGACCTCATAGGCGTGGAGGCCTTCCTTCCCGGCTCGCAGATCGACGTTAAGCCCATCCGCGACTTCGACGTGTACGTCGGCAAGAAGATGGAGGTGAAGGTCGTCAAGATCAACTACGCCAACGACAACGTGGTGGTCTCGCACAAGGTGCTGATCGAGAAAGACCTCGAAAAGCAGAAGGCGATGATCCTCAACAATTTGGAGCGCGGCCAGGTGCTGGAAGGCAACATCAAGAACATGACCAACTTCGGCGTGTTCATCGACCTGGGCGGCGTCGACGGCCTGCTGCACATCACCGACATCTCGTGGGGGCGCATCAGCCACCCCGAGGAAGTGCTGCAACTCGACCAGAAGGTCAACATCGTGGTGCTCGACTTCGACGACGACAAGCGCCGCATCTCGCTGGGCATGAAGCAGCTTACGCCCCACCCGTGGGATTCGCTGCCGGAGGTCATCCAGGTAGGATCGCACATCAAAGGCCGCATCGTGAACGTAGCCGACTACGGTGCGTTCCTTGAGGTGATGCCGGGTGTGGAAGGCCTGATCCACGTCTCGGAGATGTCTTGGTCGCAGCACCTGCGCAACCCACAGGACTTCATCAAGGTGGGCAACGAGCAAGAGGCCGTGATCCTGACCCTCGACCGCGAGGACCGCAAGATGTCGCTCGGCATCAAGCAGCTCTCGGAAGACCCCTGGACGAAGTCGGATGTGCTCACGAAGTACGCCGTCGGCACACACCATACGGGCATCGTGCGCAACCTGACCAACTTCGGTCTTTTCCTCGAACTAGAGGAGGGCATCGACGGGCTGGTGCACGTCTCGGACCTCTCGTGGACCAAGAAGGTGAAGCACCCCTCGGAGTTCACCAAGACCGGCGAGAGCATGGACGTGGTGGTGCTCGAGCTCGACGTCGACAACCGCCGCCTGGCGCTGGGCCACAAGCAGCTCGAAGAGAACCCCTGGGATACGTTCGAGACGATCTTCAACTCAGGCACGGTGCACAAGGGCACGCTGCTCTCGCGTAACGACAAGGGCAGCACGGTCGAACTGCCGTACGGCATCGAGGGCTTCGCGCCCGCCAAGCACCTGGCCAGGGAGGACGGATCGTCCGCCGAGGTGGGGCAGGCGCTCGATTTCCGCGTGCTGGAGTTCTCAAAGGACGACCGCCGCATCCTGCTCTCGCACACGCACACTTACGGTGCCGCCGCCGAGAAGTACACCCAAAAGCAGCAGCAGGCTCCCAAACCAAAGCCACAGAGCAGCACGCCGGCCCGTTCCGGCCAGCCCACTAAGGGGCAGCAGTCGACCGAGCAGGCTACTTCGACGCTGGGCGACTTCGGCGCGCTCGCCAAGCTGAAGCAGCAGATGCAGCAGGCGCAGCAGAACGAAAACAGCGAAGGCGAAGAGGAGACAGAGAAGTAGCCCTCCGCTGGTTGAAATACCGTAGCCCCCACGTGCAAGCGTGGGGGCTTTTTTGTGTTCAGGGGGCGAGTGGGTGTTGTTTTGACGCAAATGCTTGGCCAAGCTTGGAAGCAAGCATACATTCGTGGGCTACGGCACGGCGCTCGTCGGCATCCCGCCCCGGGTGGCGGTGAAGCGCCCGACGGCTCTTAACCACCACTACCCCCACCCGCTTGTCTGGTCAGGCCAAATTTCTGCGTTTGTTGCGCCTGCTGGTCTTGCTCCGGCAGCGCCCGCCCCGCACGGTGCCACGGCTAGCGGCGGCCCTGGACGTGGACGTGGACGCCCGCACGGTCTACCGCTACCTGAAGTTGCTCGACGACGTCGGCTTTCTGATTGACAAGGACACCCACGACCGCTACTTCGTCTTCGCGGCCGACGAAGCGCCGGACGGCCCGGCCCCGCTGCTCTTCACGCCCGAAGAAACCGCGCTTTTAAGGCAAGCGCTGGCCGCAGTCGCCCCCGGCCACCCTTTGCACGACGGCGTGCTGGAGAAGCTCTACCTC
>JBARYS010000404.1:0-1914 GCA_049648155.1 Catalinimonas sp.
GGCATGCAGCCGCGCGCACCCGCCCTCCAAAGGGCCATTTCTAACCTACGAGACCCATGAAGTTCCATATCTCGGTGGCCTGTCTGCTACTCTTGTTGTCGGGGCGGCTCTTCGCGCAGCCGCTCTACCCCGTCGATACGCGCTATCCCGTACACCCCCTCGATGCCGTGCTGCACGTGCTGCCCGACACGGCGGGGGCGTACGCGGTAGATGACGTGCGGCGCGACACTGCCCTGCCGTTCGTGCCCCTCGCCGACCTGCCGCGGCCGCTGGATGAGGGCACCGCCTACTGGGGCAAGCTGCGCCTGCGGTCCGACGCCGCGCTTTCGGACTGGCAACTGCACCTGGAAGACGATCGCTTCAACAACATCGCCTGGGTGCGGGGGCTGGGACGGGTCGACGTGTGGGCCTTTGCCGACGGCGCGCTGCTGTTCCACAAGCGGACCGGCGCGGGCTACCCGAGGCGGGAACGCGACGTGCCGGACAAGTGGATGTTGAACCGCGTGCATTTCCCACTGCCCGCCGGTCAGGAAGTCGAGGTGGTGCTACGTGTGGAGGGCAACCACTTCGGCTTCGCCCCTTTCTTCAACGCCTCGCTGCGCGCCCCCGGCCACCAGACCTACCACCCGCTGCTGGCCTGGCACACGTCGTTCAACGTCTTCCTGCTGGGGGTGGTGCTCATCGCGCTGATCTACCACGTGTTGCAGTACCTCTACCTGCGGCAGCGCGTCTTCTTCTGGTTCTCGCTCTGGCTCCTGTTCTGCACCGGCGCGCAGGCCATGACCGTGGGGCTGGAGGAGGCGCTGATCGGCAACCGGCCCCATTTGCGGCTGCCGCTCTGGCTGACCGTGCCGAACGGCATGTTGTTCACTTTCTGGTTCTTCGGCCGCTCGTTTGTGAACTCGCGCGAAAAGTTTCCGGTGCTGGACCGCTTCATGCTCTGCCTGCCGCTGGTGATGGTGGTCGAGTGGCTGTTCAACATGCTCTGGATTGCTTTCGGCGAGCCGCCCATCTTCCGCACCCAGTTCGGCTTTCACTACCCCGTCATCATGCTCTACTCGCTGGTGGGCTTCGTGCCGGCGGTCGTACTGGCCACGCGGCGCGACGCCTTCGCGCGCTACTTCGGGGTGGGCGCGGCCGTGGCGACGCTCTTCATGCTACTGGGCGGGGGGTGGAGCATGGGCTGGATTCAGCCCGGCTTCGACCCGTACGCATGGGGCATCTTTTCACAAGTCGTCCTCTACTCGTTCGGCATCGCCTACCGGCAGCGGTACCTGATGCAGCGCGCTCGCCGCGAGGAGCTATCGGCACAGGCAGCGCGTGCCGAGGTGCAGCGTGTCCACGACCTCGACGAGGTGAAGACGCGCTTCTTCGCCAACGTCAGCCACGAATTTCGCACGCCCCTGACGCTCATTCTGGGGCTGTTGGAGCGCGTGCGCCGTTCGCCCGCACAAAACGGCGACGTGACCGGGGAGGTGCGGCTGGACGCGCGCTCGGCGGCGGTGGTCGAGCAGAACGCCCGGCGGCTCAGCACGCTGGTGGACCAACTGCTGGACCTCTCGCGGGTCGAGAGCGGACGGGTGGACCTGCACCTGACGCGGGGCGGAATGATACGCTTCCTACGGACGGTGGTGTTCGCCTTCGAGAGCCTGGCCGAGCGCGAGAACGTCAGCCTCCACACCAGCTTTCCCCCCGAGCGCAACGAGGCCCTTTACGACCGCGATAAGCTGGAGAAGATCACCACGAACCTGCTCTCGAACGCCTTCAAGTACACCCCCGGGGGCGGCACGGTGCGCGTGACGGTGCGCTGCGACGACCGCCACCTCTCCCTGCAGGTGGAGGACACCGGGGCGGGCATTCGTCCCGAAGACGCCAAGCGGGTGTTCGAGCGGTTCTACCGCGTGGAGGGCACCG
>JBARYS010000405.1:0-8331 GCA_049648155.1 Catalinimonas sp.
CGCGAAGAGTCGGACGAACACACCGGCCACCGGGAGAAAGTAATCGTCGAGACGAAAGACAAGACCAAAAACCCGGCGATCCGCGTCAATACGTCCGACGAGAACGGCAAGAGCTACAACCTGCCGGTGGGCGCTCACCTGGCCGTCGAAGAGGGCGATACGATCAAGGCCGGACAAATTCTGGCGAAGATTCCCCGGGCGGTCGGTAAGACACGTGACATCACGGGTGGTCTGCCGCGCGTGACGGAGCTGTTCGAAGCGCGTAACCCGTCGAACCCGGCGGTGGTGAGTGCTATCGACGGCGCGGCCAGCTACGGCGGCATCAAGCGCGGTAACCGTGAAATCTTCATCGAGTCGAAAGACGGCGTGAAGAAGCGTTACCTCGTACCGCTCTCGAAGCACATCCTCGTGCAGGATAACGACTTCGTGCGCGCCGGGATGCCGCTCTCCGACGGAGCCATTACGCCTTCCGACATCTTGTCGATCAAGGGACCGACGGCCGTGCAGGAGTACCTGGTGAACGAGATTCAGGAGGTCTACCGCCTGCAAGGGGTGAAGATCAACGACAAGCACATCGAGGTGATCGTCCGCCAGATGATGCAGAAGGTCGAGATTTTGGAGCCCGGCGACACCAGCTTCCTACCGGGGCAGACGGTCGATAAGTTCGCCTTCCAGATGGAAAACGACGAGATCCTGGACAAGAAGGTCATCACCGAAGCCGGTGACTCCGACCGCTTGAAGCCGGGGCAGATCGTGACGACCCGTCAGCTACGCGACGAGAACTCCAGCCTGCGCCGCCGTGACTTGACGTTAGTGCAGGTGCGCGACGCCGAGCCGGCCGTGTCGAAGCCGACGCTGCAAGGGATCACCCAGGCGTCGCTCGGCACCGAGAGCTGGATCTCGGCCGCTTCATTCCAAGAGACCACCAAGGTGCTCAGCGAGGCGTCGATTCGCGGCAAGGCCGACGGCCTACTCGGCCTGAAGGAGAACGTGATCGTGGGGCACCTGATCCCGGCCGGCACGGGGCTGCGCGAGTACGAAAACCTCATCGTGGGGTCGCAGGAGGCGTACGATCGCCTCGCGGCCTCGCAGGAGGCTGCCGCCGCGCTACGCAGCCGCAGCAAGCGCGAAGTAGCTCAGTAAGTTTTGATATCACCGGAGGCGGTGGGTAGATCCCCGGAAGAGGCTCTGCTCACCGCCTTCTCATTTTTACAGATATGGCCGACGAAAAGCAACCAGAAGGACCAAACCGACAGCTTAACATCGAACTCTCCGAGGAGGTCGCCGAAGGCGTCTACGCCAACCTGGCGATGATCGCCCACTCGAACACGGAGTTCATCATCGACTTCATCAGGATGATGCCCGGCATCCCGAAGGCCCGCGTTAAGTCGCGCGTTATCGTCACGCCCGAGCACGCCCGCCGTCTGCTCGATGCCCTCACCGAGAACATCGAACGCTACGAAGCCGCCCACGGGCTGATCAAGTCGACCGAATCGGGTACGCCCGCCTTCCCGATGAACTTCGGCGGCACGGTAGGGCAGGCGTAAGTCGGACTGCTCGCCCGACGACGGCCGCCGGTAGCTCGGGATCGACGTTCGGTGCGTACGTAAGCGCTAAGTCTACAAGTTGCCTTACGCCCGACCGAGAAGTTGATCGACCGTCAGTCCGATATCTTGTGCAATTTTCTACAGTGGCGATGGTGGTACGTCTTGACCCTTGTGAGAGGAAACGGTAGTAGCTTGTCCATCGACGTGCCGAAACTGCTCGTGTGGTCTACGCCTAGGTAGTTCTCAAAGCCGAGCGCCAGTAGTCGTCGGTTGATTACTGGCGGCGAGAGAATAGGTACCTTACCCGTGTTCAAACGGTCGCAGAGATGAGCTGAGCTCCTAAGAATTCGCCTCCCACTTTCGGCTCCCCGTCTTCCAGTAGCATTTCCATCACCTTGCACATGTTGGCCTGCAACTCATCGAGTGTTTCCGCTTGCGAATGGGCACCGGAAAGCCGAGAATGGAGCCTACGAAGAGATGGATGTCGGTATCACCCTCAACGACGACAGTGTAGGTTCGCATGTTGATGAGCAGCTTAATGTTTGCCAGGACGAACGGCCCTACGGTGTGCTGCTGATTGCCTGCGGCGGAGCGCTGCACCTAAGCGTAGACTAAAGCTACGGTAGTTGTGGAATTACAATCCGTCGTTGGCGAAGAGTCGTAATTTTATCTTGCGCCCGGGTTGGTGTAGGGTAGCCGTTTTTTGTACCTTTGCGACTCGAAAATTTTGAGTAGTACGTCCTAGCGGAAAAAAGTAGATGCCGACCATCCAGCAACTGGTTAGAAAAGGGAGAAAACAGCTAACCACCAAGTCGAAGTCTCCGGCCCTCGACGCCTGCCCCCAAAAGCGCGGCGTCTGCACCCGGGTGTACACGACAACTCCAAAGAAGCCTAACTCCGCCATGCGGAAGGTGGCGCGTGTCCGCCTTGCCAAGAGTGGTAAGGAGGTCAACGCCTACATTCCCGGCGAGGGCCACAACTTGCAGGAGCACTCCATCGTGTTGATTCGCGGTGGTCGGGTGAAGGACTTACCCGGCGTGCGCTACCACATCATCCGTGGTGCGCTCGATACCGCCGGCGTGAGTGGCCGTCTGCAGGCCCGCTCGAAGTACGGTGCCAAGCGTCCCAAAGCCGGTGCCCCTCCCGCTAAGAAGAAGTAATCCTCTGCCACGATGAGAAAAGCAAAACCCAAGAAGCGGTACGTCCTGCCCGACCCTAAGTTCAAGGACACGCTGGTGACTAAGTTCGTCAACAGCCTGATGGTCGACGGCAAGAAGAGCACCGCCTACTCAATCTTCTACGGGGCCGTTGAATTGGTCGAGAACCGCACCAATGAGAATGGACTCGAACAGTGGCGCAAGGCCCTCAACAACGTAATGCCCGGCGTGGAAGTGCGCAGCCGTCGCGTGGGTGGAGCCACGTTCCAGGTGCCCAGCGAGGTGCGCCCCGAGCGCAAGCAGGCTCTCGGCATTAAGTGGATGATTAAGTACGCCCGGTCGCGCAACGAGAAGACGATGACCGAAAAGCTGGCCGGTGAGATCATCGCCGCCGCCAAGGGCGAGGGTGCCGCCGTTAAGAAGAAGGACGACACGCACCGGATGGCCGACGCCAACCGCGCATTCTCACACTTTAGATTCTAATCGCATGGCCCGCGACCTATCTCGTACCCGAAATATTGGTATCGCCGCGCACATCGATGCCGGTAAGACCACCACCACCGAGCGCGTGCTTTACTACGCCGGGGTGAACCACAAGATTGGTGAGGTGCACGAAGGTGCCGCCACCATGGACTGGATGGAGCAAGAGCAGGAGCGTGGCATCACGATCACCTCGGCCGCGACCACGGTCAAGTGGCCCTATCGTGGCGACGAGTACCACATTAACATCATCGATACGCCCGGTCACGTGGACTTTACCGTCGAGGTGAACCGCTCGCTGCGCGTGCTCGACGGTCTGGTGTTCCTCTTCAGCGCCGTCGACGGCGTCGAGCCGCAGTCGGAAACCAACTGGCGGCTGGCGAACAACTACAACGTGGCCCGCATCGGGTTTGTCAACAAGATGGACCGTCAGGGTTCCGACTTCCTGTCTGTCTGTAACCAAGTGAAGGAGATGCTCGGCAGCAACGCCGTGCCCCTGCAACTGCCCATCGGCTCGGAGGAGAACTTCCGGGGGGTAGTCGATTTGGTGAACTTCCGTGGCATCGAGTGGAACGATGAGGACATGGGCATGACCTTCACCGAGGTGCCTATTCCCGAAGACATGTTAGACGAGGCCATGGAGTACCGCGAGAAGCTGCTCGAAGCGGTCGCCGAGTACGACGAGGGCCTCATGGAGAAATTCTTCGAGGATGCTGACTCCATCACCGAGGCCGAGATCATCAGCGCCCTGCGCCGGGCCACCATCGACCTGTCGATCGTACCGATGCTCTGCGGCTCCGCCTTTAAGAACAAGGGTGTGCAGACGATGCTCGACTACGTGATGGCCCTGCTGCCGTCGCCTCTCGACCGGGAGAGCATCAAGGGCACGAATCCCGATACCGGCGAAGAGATCAAGCGCAAGCCGAACACGGAAGATCCGTTCGCGGCGCTGGCTTTTAAGATCGCTACCGACCCTTTCGTGGGCCGTCTCTGTTTCATGCGGGCCTACTCGGGTACGCTTGAGTCCGGCTCGTACGTGTACAACACCCGCTCCGGCAACAAGGAACGCATCTCTCGTATCTTCCAGATGCACGCCAAGCAGCAGATACAGATCGACAAGCTGGAGGCAGGCGACATCGGCGCGGCCGTAGGCTTTAAAGACATCAAGACGGGCGACACGCTCTGCGATCAGTCCAAGAAGATTGTTCTGGAGTCGATGGTCTTCCCCGAGCCGGTGATCGGCTACGCCATCGAAGCGAAGACGCAAGCCGACACCGATAAGCTCGGCTCGGCCATCGCTAAACTGGTGGAAGAAGACCCCACCTTGGTAGTTAACACCGATCAGGAGACCGGTCAGACCATCCTGCGCGGCATGGGCGAACTGCACCTTGAGATCATCATCGACCGCCTGAAGCGTGAGTTTAAGGTGGAGATCAACCAAGGTGCGCCGCAGGTGGCTTACAAAGAGTCGCTGACGGCCATGAAGGAGCACCGCGAGGTCTATAAGAAGCAGACGGGTGGTCGCGGTAAATTCGCCGACATCAAGTTCGAGATCGGACCCCGCCCCGATCCGGAAGAGGGGGAGGAGGAAGAGAACAGCAAGTCGGGACTGGAGTTCGTGAACGACATCGTGGGAGGTAAAATCCCTAAGGAGTTCATCCCCGCCGTGCAGAAGGGCTTCGAAGAGGCCATGAAGAACGGGGTGCTCGCCGGCTACCCCATCGAGCGGATGTTCGTGCGGCTGTTCGACGGCTCGTTCCACGACGTCGACTCCGATCAGCTCTCGTTCGAGATGGCCGCGCGCCTCGGCTTCAAAGAGGCCGCTAAGCAAGCCAAGCCGAAGCTGCTGGAACCGATCATGAACGTCGAGGTGGTGACGCCCGAGGAGTTCACCGGACCGATCACGGGCGACCTGAACCGCCGGCGCGGCCTCATGCGCGGCATGGACACCAAAGGTGGTGGTCAGGTGATCAAGGCTTACGTGCCGCTGTCGGAGCTGTTCGGCTACGTGACTGACCTGCGGACGATCTCGTCGGGTCGTGCCACGGCTTCGCTGACCTTCTCACACTATGAATTCGTGCCTCAAAATTTGGCCGAAGGTATTATCACTAAAGTTAAAGGCGCTGCCGTCTAACCGAGTACGACCATGAATCAGAAAATCCGTATCAAGCTCAAGTCGTACGACCATAATCTGGTGGACAAGTCTTCCGAGAAGATTGTCCGCGCGGTGAAGGCGACGGGTGCCATCGTGAGCGGCCCCATTCCGCTGCCGACCGAAAAGTCGATTTACACGGTGTTGCGCTCACCCCACGTGAATAAGAAATCGCGCGAGCAGTTTCAACTCTGTACCTATAAGCGCCTGGTTGACATCTTCTCGTCGAGCACCAAGACCGTCGACGCCCTCATGAAGCTGGAACTGCCCAGCGGAGTCGACGTTGAGATCAAAGTCTGACGATCAAACGCATTGGAAAGCACCGGCCGTCCGGGTCGGTGCTTTTTTGTGACCATACGTCAAAGACAGCCCCGTCGCGCCTGAAAATGGTTGCGATTTTCTGTTGGCGGTACAAGCAATTTTGCTAACTTTGCACTCCTTTTGCGCCTCCTGGCGCTCTTTGTTTCTATACACACGTCATGTCTGGGATTATTGGCAAGAAAATCGGGATGACCAGCGTCTTCAATGAGCAAGGCCACAGCGTCGCTTGTACGCTCGTGGAAGCTGGTCCCTGCGTAGTGACGCAGGTACGCACCGTCGAAAAGGACGGCTATAAAGCCGTGCAACTGGGCTACGGTGAAAAGAAAGAGAGGCGCACCACCAAGCCCCTGCTTGGGCACTTCCGTAAGGCGGGCACCACGCCGAAACGCAAGTTGATTGAGTTCAAGGACTTCAAAGACGATCTGAGCCTGGGCGACACCGTGGACGTTAACCTGCTCGAAGCGGGTGAGTTCGTCGATGTGATCGGCACCTCAAAGGGCAAGGGTTTCCAGGGGGTGGTGAAGCGTCACGGCTTTGGCGGTGTCGGTGGCCAGACTCATGGTCAGCACAACCGGCAGCGTCACCCGGGCTCTATCGGTGCCTGCTCGTTTCCCTCGCGTGTTTTCAAAGGTATGCGCATGGCGGGCCGGATGGGCGGCGACCGAGTGAAGGTGCAAAACCTACGGGTGATCCGCACTTATCCCGACAAAAACCTGGTCCTGATCAGTGGCTCGGTGCCCGGTGCCATCAATTCATTCGTGATTATTGAGAAGTAATGGAACTGCCTGTATACAACCAGAACGGAGAGGAGACCGGCCGCACGGTCACGTTGCCCGAAGGCGTCTTCGGCATCAAGCCTAGCGAGCACGCGGTGTACCTCGACGTGAAGCAGTACTTGGCTAATCAACGCCAGGGTACCCACAAAGCCAAAGAGCGCAGCGAGATCGCCGGCTCTACCAAAAAGATTAAGCGCCAGAAGGGTACCGGCGGTGCTCGCGCGGGTAGCCTCAAGTCGCCGATTTTCGTGGGTGGTGGCCGGATCTTCGGCCCCCGGCCCCGCAGCTACCGCTTCAAGCTCAACAAGAAGGTGAAAGCCCTGGCGCGCCGTTCGGTACTGTCTCAAAAAGCGCAGACCGAAAGTGTGCGCGTGCTGGAGCGCCCCCGGTTCGACAAGCCCAGCACTAAGGCGTACCGCACGTTCCTGGAAAAGCTTTCGATGGTCGACCGCAAGACTCTGCTAGTCCTGCCTGAGGTCGATCAGAATGCCGTGCTCTCGGGTCGCAACTTGCCGAAGACGAAGGTGGCGACCGTCAGCATGCTCAATACTTACGATCTGCTGCACACCGACCTGCTGCTTCTGAGCGAAGAGGTGTTGACGCAACTCGCCGAAACGTACAACCGATAACGCCATGCGTAACGTCCTAGTGAAGCCCCTGGTGACTGAGAAGTTCACCCAGATGAACGAGAAGGGGATCTACGGTTTTGAGGTCGACAAAAAGGCCGACAAGAAAGCCATCCGTGAGGCCGTCGAAGAGATGTACGGCGTGAAGGTTCGCGCGGTGCGCACCATGCAGTACGGGCCGAAGTTCAAGACCCGCCACACGAAAGGCGGCGTGATTGAAGGGCGCACGAAGGCTCGGAAGAAAGCCTACGTTCAGTTGGCCGAAGGCGAATTCATTGATTTCTACGAGAACATATAACCGACCATGGCGCTAAAGAAACTTAAGCCCACTACCCCGGGACAGCGTTTCCGCATGGCTCCCGCGTTCGACGAGATCACCACGTCGAAGCCCGAGAAGTCGCTGCTGGCCCCGCTGAAGAAGTCGGGTGGTCGCAACAACCAAGGCCGGCGCACGGTCTATAATCGCGGCGGCGGCCACAAGCGTCGCTACCGCATCATTGACTTCAAGCGCGACAAGCAGGGAGTAGCCGCTACGGTTCTTACCATCGAGTACGATCCGAACCGCACCGCCCGCATTGCTTTGGTCGAGTATGCCGACGGTGAGAAACGCTACATCATCGCGCCCGCCAACCTCACGGTAGGGCAGGAGATTTCATCCGGTGCTGAGGCCGCTCCCGAGGTGGGCAACGCCCTACCTATGGAAGCGATGCCGCTCGGTACCATCGTCCACAACATCGAACTACAGCCCGGCCGTGGCGGCGTGATGGCCCGTGGGGCCGGAACGTACGCCCAGCTTGTCGCCAAAGAGGGTCGCTACGTCACCCTGAAGCTCCCTTCCGGGGAGATGCGCCTGGTGCTCGGCCGCTGCATGGCGACCGTCGGTACGGTGTCGAACGGCGACCACATGAACGTTGAGTATGGCAAGGCCGGTCGTCGTCGCTGGTTGGGTCGCCGTCCCCGCGTCCGTGGTGTGGTGATGAACCCCGTCGATCACCCGATGGGTGGTGGCGAAGGTCGCGCTTCTGGAGGGCATCCGCGTTCGCGCACGGGTGTGCTTGCCAAGGGTTATAAGACCCGTAAGAAGAACAAGCATTCGTCTAAGTACATCGTCGGTAAAAAGAAGAAGTAATGGCTCGTTCGCTTAAAAAAGGACCCTACATCGACTTCCGTCTGGAGCGGAAGGTAGACCGGGTCAACGGTTCCGGGAAGAAGTCAGTCGTCAAAACGTGGTCGCGTCGGTCGATGATATCGCCCGACTTTGTAGGACACACG
>JBARYS010000406.1:0-1877 GCA_049648155.1 Catalinimonas sp.
GAAGAAAGGTTGGTTGATCGACACTTCCATCGAGTCGAAGCGGCTGCCGGGGCTGAGCTCCACCTTTCGCCGGATGGTCTGCATCTGGAAATACGCCTCGGCGCGGGTGTCGCCGAAGGCGGGATCGTTCAGGCGGCCGACCACTAAAGTGTGGAAGCGCGCTCCCTCGCCGTAGAAGCGCTGGGAGCTCTGGGCGGCTTCGAACTGCACCACGCGGGTACCGACCGGGAAACTATCGACGAGCACCTTGAGGGGCGTGCCCAGCCCGGGCAAATTCCGCCCCAAGTCGTCGACCGGGTCCTGACAGGAGGCCAGAAAGAGAAAAAGGGCTGATGCCCACATCAGCCCTTTTAACGTAGGAGAAAGCTTTCTCTTAATGCGTAAGCTCATTATACAGGTTGAAGTAAGAGTCGGCGCAGTCGTCTTCTTCGATATCGAACGACTCGATCTTCGTGTTATTATCGACCGAGTCGAGCACCTGAGCGAGTTGTTCGCCGTAGTTCTCGCCCGAGGTGATGGTCACGTCCGAGTACTCGATGCCGAGCCGAAGGAAGCCCTCGCAGTCGACCGACTTGAGGTGCGCCAGCATGTCGTCCTCGATGTCGAGCATCTTGACCTTCTCGACCAAGCCGCCGTCGAATTTGTGGGAGAAATAATTGTTGTAGATCGAGAAGACCGTCTTAGAATCCTTGAAAACGGGGTTCTGGCGGTAGGTGGTCTTCAAATAGAGGGGAATTAGGCTCGTCATCCAGTCGTTGCAGTGCACGATGTCCGGTGCCCAGCCGAGCTTCTTCACCGTCTCCAGTACTCCCTTGCAGAAGAAGATCGATCGCTCGTCGTTGTCGGCAAAAAATTCGTTGTTCTTATCGAAGAACACCGATTTGCGGTGGAAGTAGTCTTCGTTGTCGATGAAGTAGACCTGAAGCTTGGCGTTCGGGATCGACGCTACCTTGATGACCAAGGGCTTCTCCTCGTCGCCCACGGCGATGTTGATGCCCGAAAGACGCACCACCTCGTGCAGCCGGTTCTTACGTTCGTTGATCAAACCGAAGCGCGGCACCATGATGCGAATTTCCATGCCCCGTTCTTGCATCGCCTGCGGGAGTTTCCGGACTAAGTCTGCCACCTTCGAGGTCTGCAGAAAAGGGTTGATCTCGCTCGCTACGTAGAGGATGCGCAGTTTAGACATGTTGATGGGGCGTTTAGATTTGGGTAAAGGAGACGTAACCTACAACGCAAATATACATAAGAATGACCGTTTTAAGCCCCCTAACGCACGTAAGCGGTAGTTTTGCAAACTCCCAAGATGCTGACCGCCACCACCCCCGAAGCCCTTGCCGATGCCCTTCAGCCCTCCCGAACGGCCGGTAGACCGGTCGGGCTGGTGCCCACCATGGGTGCGCTGCACGACGGCCACCGGGCGCTGTTGGCGCACGCCCGCAGGCAGGTCGACTGCTTGGTGGGGAGCGTCTTCGTCAATCCCCTGCAGTTCGACGACGCCGGCGATCTGGACAAGTACCCTCGCACGCCGGTGGCCGACGAGGCGGTGATGCGGGCGGCGGGCTGCGACGTGCTGTTCGTCCCCACGCCGGCGGTCATGTACCCCGCGCCGCCGCTGCTTACGCTCGACTTCGGGCCGCTCACCGCGCACATGGAAGGGGCCGCCCGCCGGGGGCACTTCAGCGGCGTGGGCGTGGTCGTGGGCAAGCTGCTGCAGATGGTACGGCCGCACCGCGCTTTTTTCGGGCAGAAAGACCTGCAACAGGTACGCGTGGTGCAGCAACTAGTCGCCGACCTATCGATGCCCGTCGAGGTGGTCGCCTGCCCCACCGTGCGCGAGGCCGACGGCCTGGCGCTCTCCTCGCGCAACCGTCGGC
>JBARYS010000407.1:0-6366 GCA_049648155.1 Catalinimonas sp.
GCGTTATGTTTCCGGGGGCGACGACGATCAGGTGCGGCCCTCGACCTTACCAGCAAGATGAGAAAATTCTTCCAGTGCCTCTTACTGCTGCCTCTCCTGGCGCAGGCGCAACCCCTGATCTTCCAGCCTGAGAACGGCACGCCCGTGTTCGACGCCGACGGCGCGCCGCTCGCCCACGCCTGGGCGGGTGGCCTCGAAGCGCCTCAGGTGGCAAGGATGCACCTCGACGGCGACGACGTGCCCGACCTGGTGGTGTTCGACCGGGCCACCGGCCGGCCGCTGACGTTTCTGGCGCGTCCCGAAGGCGCTACCTACCGTTGGGTGTACGACCCCGCGTGGGAGGCGCTCTTCCCCCCCATGACGCACTGGATGCTGGCCGGCGACTACGACCGCGACGGGCGGGCGGACCTCTTCACGTTCACCAGGGGCGACCTGAACCGAAGCGTGGCCGCCTACCGCGCCTTCCACGACGGGTCGCGGCTGCGCGGCTTCTTCCGCCAGGGCGAAGAGATCACCACCACCAGCCCCCTTACCTGCGCCCCGCGCCCGCTCGAAGTGTTCGCCGGTGACCTGCCCGCTGTTTACGACGTGGACGGCGACGGCGACCTGGACATCCTCACCTTCGGCCTGTTCAAGAGCGCCGTCGAGTACCACCAGAACATGAGCGTGGAGACCTCGGGGCGGCCCGGCCTCGGCCCGTTCGAGGGGCGGCTGGCAGCCTGGGGCGACTTCGTGGAGGTGAGCTGCACCACGTTCGAGTCTATCGACTTCGACGAGCCTTGCGGGGGCGGACGGCTCGCGGCCCCCGCCGAGCCCGAGGCGGTGCAGCATGTCGGCTCCACGCTGCTGGCCTACGACGCGGACGCGGACGGTGACGCTGACCTGATCGTGGGCGACGCGGGCTGCTTCAACCTCTCGCAACTCACCAACGTGGGCACCCGCGAGGCGGCGAGCATGGCCGTGGGCGACACGCTCTTCCCCCGCAACCGGCCGGCGCTGAGCCTGGAGTTTCCGGCGGCATTCCTGCAAGACGTCACGTTCGACGGCGAGCCGGACCTGCTGGTAGGCTCCAACGCGGTCTCGGTGCAGAACGTGGCGGGCGCGCGGGCGTCGCTGCTGCTCTACGAGGACACGGTGCCCGGCCCCACGCGCGGCTTCGCCCTCCGCCGGCGCGACTTCCTGCAACGGGAGATGATCGACGTGGGACAGATGGCGCAACCTACCCTGGCCGACCTCGACGCCGACGGCGACCTGGACCTGATCGTGGGGAACTACGGCACCGACGACGGCACCGGCCAAGTGCGCGCCGGGCTGCAACGCTGGGAGAACACCGGCACCCCGACCGCGCCCACCTTCCGCCTCCGTACGGACGACTACCTCGGGCTTTCGGCTCTGGGAGAGCGGTGGATCGCGCCGCAGTTCGTCGACATCGACGGCGACGGGGCGCTCGATCTGGTCTTTTCGGTGGGTGACCTCGGGGCGAACGTACGCTACCTCGCCAACCGTGCCGTGCCCAGTGCGCCGTTCGACTTCGACCCGGCGGCGGTGCAAGAGCTACCCCTTCAGGTGAACTCCCTGGGGCAGAGTGTGGCCTTCTGGGACCTGGACGGCGACGGCGACCTGGACGCACTGCGTGGTGAGCAGTTCGGCCGCCTCACCTTTCTGCGTAACGTGGGCACCGACGCCGCACCCGCTTACGAGGTGGCCCTGGAGAACGTGGGCGGCATCACGGAGAACTTCGACCGCATCTACCTCCGGGTGCACCTCTCCGACCTCGACGGCAACGGGGAGCCGGAGCTACTGACCGGCGACGGCAGCGGGGAGCTGCGCCTCTACCCGAACGTGACGGCGGCGCTCGACCAGCCCTTCGAAGCAGACGAGCGGCTCGTCTACAGCCCCTTTGTCGACACGCTGCAGCGCGCGCGCTTCGGACGCAGCTACCTCTACCCCACCGCCGGCGACCTGACCGGCGACGGCCTGCCCGACGTACTGCTGGGCACCTGGGCGGGCGGCCTGCGCTTTCTGCGGCAACTCGACTAACTGCCCTCGGGCGTACCCCCCCCCACGCCGACGACCTTCCAGATTTTTCCCAACCCTACCGAAGGGCGATTTTCCGTCCGCTCCGACTCGGCCGGTTGGTTTGCGATCTACGACGCCACCGGGCGGTTGATACGCCGGCCGCGCCCCCTGACGTCGGGCGTACCGCTACCGATCAGCGCCGCCGGTTGGAGCGCCGGCACCTACTTCGTCCGGTTCGGCGACGAGGCGGGCCGCAGCAAGGTGCTGCCCCTGGTGGTGGTGCCTTGACACTACTCACCGCGCGGAGCCACTGGGGCATCTGTCCAGGCCGGGCGCATCATCGCCAGGGGCAGGCCGATCAGCACGAGCGCCACCAAGTTGATCAGAAGCACGTTGTGAACGGCCCCATGATAAAGGGAGACGCCGGTGTCGATCCCAAACCAACTGAGCAGCCCGAGCCACGCGGCCCGGTAAGCCCACTGCTCTCGCCGCCGCAGGGCGTACTCGGAAAGCATAATCATGAGTGCGTGAAAACCCACGATGCTCGCCCCGATAACGCCGAACAGCCAGTTTTTGAGCCGCAGCACCTCGGGCGAGAACGCCTCGCCGCCGAAGAATACCTCGCGCGTCAGGTCGTTGTGCAGGGCCAAGGGCAGCGAGTTGCCGGCGAAGGCGACCAGTAGGCCCACGCCGAGCGTCGTCACGTTGGCCCAAGTGAACCACCGCCGCCAGAAATGAAACCGCCCGTCGCTCATCATCCTTCATAAAAAACGTGCTCGCCGGGCCATTGGTAGCCCGCCGAACACGTCTGTTGCTCTTGTAGAATCCCGACACCTGTGGGTCGGCCGCGACCTAACCGGCCGGTCCGGGCGCTTATCCCTGCTCGGTCGACAGGCGACGGATCTTGATGTTGCGGAAGGCCACGCGGTCGCCGTGGTCTTGCAGGAGAAGGTGGCCTTGCTCGGCCTCGCCGAAGCGCCCGAACTCGTTGTAGGAAGACGCGGCGTACTTGCTCTCGCCCACCATCTTGCGGAACGCCTCGCTGCCGCGCTCGTACTCGATCACCCTGCGGCCGTTCAGCCAGTGCTCGACCTTGCCGTTGTCAACCAGCAGGCGGCCCTGGTTCCACTCGCCGGGCGGGTTGACGGCCTTCCCTTGGGCGGTCATCATGTCGTAGAGCGATCCGACCGTGCGGTTGCCGTCGCGGCCCTTCTTGGCGTCGGGGTGGCGCTCGTCGTCGAGGATCTGGAACTCCAGTCCGTAGGCCGAGCCCGCCGGGGCGTCGCCGGCTTCGGTCACGAAGTATTTTACGCCGCTGTTGGCCCCTTCGGTGATGTTGAACTCGAACAAGAGCTCGAAGTTGCCGTACTCCTCTTCCGTGACGATGTCGCCGCCGCGCCCGCCTTCCGAGCCGTCGGAGGCCAGCACGATCAGTTGGCCGTCTTCGACCACCCAGCCTCGGGCCGGAAACGAATCGGCGTAGGCCCCGCGCCAGCCGTCGGTGGTCCGGCCGTCGAACAGCAGTTGCCAGCCGTCGGCCGCCTCGGCGTCGGTGAGCACGTTCATGTTGTCCTCGTACTGTTCGAAGGTGCCCGGCTCCTGCGCCACGGTGGTGTCGCCGACCACCTCGTTCTCTTCGTTGGCTCCGGATCCGCCGCAGGCGGCGAGGGCACCGCTCAAAAGTGCGTAAGCACAGAGGCGCGATGAATTTCGCATCATGACTAAAGGGTTATTGTGGGTTGTAGTTGCACGCAAAGTAACAAGACCCGTTCGGTATTTCGCCGAGCGGAAGCTACCCGTAGCGTTCGCAGGAAAAAGTCGCCGGGCACGGCTGATTACCCAATGCCTCCAATCCAGCCGCCCGCTTCACGCACCGGCCCGCCGTGGCTACCTTTGGGGCGCATGAAACACCTCTTCGCGCTGGGACTCGTTCTGCTGGTGACCACCGCCGGACGGGCGCAACTGTTTCCTGAACTGGGTGGTCAGCGGGTGGGCATCTCGGGCCTCACGTTCTTGAAGAACGACGTCAGCCCCCGCTCGCAGGGGATGGGCGGGGCGCACGCGGCCCTCGACGGCGACGGCTACGCCTTCTTTACCAACCCGGCGGCCACCACCGATGCCATCGGCCCCACGCTGAGCACGTCGAACTATTTTCTGGGCGACGGCCTGCACCACGCCTTTCTGGGCGGAATCATGCCCACGGGCGGCGACGGCACCTGGTCGTTCGGCGTCACCTCACTTACCACCGGCTGGATGGAGCGCCGTACCGAATTCCAGCCGCAGGGCACGGGCGAGTTCTTCACCGCTACGAACCTGGCCGTGGGAGCGGGCTACGCGCGCCGCCTCTCCGACCGCTTTCAGTTCGGCCTGAACGCCAAGTACGTGCTCGAACAACTGGCCGAGTACCGCAGCCACTCCGTGCTGGCCGACCTGGGCTTCCTCTATCGCACCGACTGGAACGACCTGCAGTTCGCCGTGGTGCTGCAAAACTTCGGCCCCTCCTCGCGGCTGCGTGGCGACGCCCTGCCCGTGACCTTCAACCGCACCGGCGTAAACACGGAGTCGTTCCCGGCCCCGACGCTTTTCAAGATGAGCGTGTCGGCCGTGGCCTACCAAGACGAAAACCAGTCGCTGCTGCTGGCCGCGCAGCTCAACCACCCCAACGACAACGCCGAGAACATCCGCCTCGGCGTGGAGTACGACTACCAGTCGTTCGTGCAACTGCGGGCGGGCTACAAGTTCAACGTCGAGGGCGAGCGCCTCCCCACCGCCGGCGTGGGCGTGCGCACGCGGCTGGGGCGGCACCCGCTGCGCTTCGACTACGGCCTCAACCCCACGCGCTACCTGGGGCTGCTGCACAGCGTCGGCCTTCAGTTTACCCTCAACCGTGCCCAACGCTCCCGCGACGATGCCTAAACTCCTCCTCCGTACGCTGTCGGCCGGCGTGCTCTGTCTCTGCGGCCTGACTGGTTGCGAGAACTTTTTCGGTGACAAGACGGACCTCGACTTCATCGACGTGCCGGAGTTTCAGGCGCGCGAGGTGGCCTACGTGCCGATCTTCCCCATCATTCAGGACGACCCCGACCCGAGCGACACCAACTACTTCACGCCGGTGTCGCTGGCCATCGGCTTCGACCGCCTCACCTACGCCGTCGACGCGGGCAATAACCGTGTGGTGGTGTTCGACGCCTCGGGCCGCCCGGTGGGCTCGCTGCCCGCCCCGGCCCCGCGCACTATCACCCTCGACGGGCAGCCCCGGACGCTCCTGAGCCGCTTCACGGGGGGCATCGTACAGGACCGCAAGCTCGACCTGCTGGTGGTGGGCACCATCGACACGGTGATCAACAACACGTTCTACACGCTGGCGACGATTTTCCGCTACGACCTGAAGGGGCAGGGCGGCTACGGGCCGGCCGAGGCCCGCGTGACCAACCGCGTGATCCACCCGTTCTACCTGAAGCAATCGGTCAACACGGACGACGGCCGCGTGCGGTTCCGCGACGTGGCGATCTTGGGCGACAACCGCTACTACGTGACCCGCAACGGGCCGCGCGCCAACGCCTTCGGTGGGCCCGACGACGCGGTGCTGGTCTTCTCGGCCGACGATGCGCGCTTCTCGCCCGTGTTCGTGGCGACGGGTGCCGGCGTGCTCAACAACTTTTTCCGCGACCCGCTGGGCATCACCACCACGGTGCAGCCGCCGCAGTTGCCGCAGAGCAACTACCCGGAAGATTTTTACGTCACGCTCGCCGACGGGGCCACGGCCTTCAAGGTGGTCGGCATCAGCGTGGCTGTCTCGGACGCGGGGCAGTCGTACGTGCTGATTCCGCCCGCCCCGGTCGACACCACCCGCGCCGACCGCTACCTCTACGAGCCGTTCCGCTTCTCGCGACCCACCGACGTGACGCTCACCGGCGACGGCACCAACTTCCTCTTTGTGGTCGATGAGACGAAAGACTCCCTCTACCAGTTCACGCAGGCGGGGCTGGAGGGCGTGCCGCCGCCGCCCGGCTCGATCAACCCGACGAAGGTGGTGCCGGTCTCGTTCGGCGGCGGCAGCGGCGAAACCGATTTCAACCGCCCGGTGGCCGTGGCCTACGACAGCCGCACCGTCTACGTGGCCGACATCCTGCCCGACGGGCGGGGCCGTATTCTGCGCTTCCGGCTGACCATCGACTTTGATTGATGCCGACCCCGCACCGGTTTAAGGTTACGCTCACCTCCGGCGAGGCTTACCGGACCGCGATGCTGGGCATGGCAACCGCTTGCCTACAGAACAGCCCCCGGACGCCGCACACTTGGTCGGTCGACGTGGCGCGGGCGCTCTGCCTGGCGGAGGTACTGGCC
>JBARYS010000408.1:0-2326 GCA_049648155.1 Catalinimonas sp.
GGGCATGGGCGTCTGGTGGGCCGACGCGACGCCGCAGGCCCAGGCGGGAAGGGTGGAGATCCTAGACCTCCGTACACTCGAACCCCTCGACTGGGCGGCCGTCGTCGCCCTGACCGAGCGTCACGGCAAGGTGTTGGTGCTCTGCGAAGAGCCGCTGCGCAACTCGTTCGCCGAGGCGCTGGCGGGCCGTATCGCACAGGCGTGCTTCCAGTCGCTCGACGCCCCGGTGGCCACGCTCGGCGCCGCCGACCTACCCGCCGTGCCGCTGAACCTGAACCTGGAGCGGGCCATGCTGCCCAACGCCGAGCGGGTAGGGGAGGCGCTGGCGCGTCTGCTGTCGTGGTAGGCGGGCTATCTTTGCCGCCGGTTTAGCTGGAAACGCGTGAGTGCGTTTTTCAAAATGGATCCTAGCACCTACGTACGCCGCCGTCAGCCCGCTCAGAGGCAGTCGGCCGTATGAAAAGGAGATTTGAGATTGAGCTGCTTAAAGAAGTCGACGACTTTCTGAGTGAACTAGACGAAAAGGCCCGCAGGAGGATCATCCATAACATGCTAAAAGTGCAGGTTATGAACGACGGGGAACTGTTCAAGAAGATCAACGCCCACGTTTAGAAGTTCCGCACGCTCCACAATGAGCTCCACTATCGGCTCTTCGCCTTTTGGGATGAGACTGATAAAACGGAAACCGTCGTGGTTTCAACCCACGGCACTGAAAAGAAGGCGGCCAAAACACCACCTAAGGAAATTGCGAAGACCGAGCGAATCATGAAGCAGTATTTCGACGCCAAAAAATAGAGAGATGAGCCGGGAAAGAGTAAAGACGAAAGAGCCTGGAAGAGATCACCGACAAATATTATCGGTAGTATCGGGACGCCGGAAAGAGACGGGTTCGAACGTGAACTCCGGCTTGATCTCATCGGTATGGCCGTCAGGCAAGCCCGGAAAGAGAAGAAACTGACCTAGGCACAGCTCGGAGCATTACCGGGCGTTCAAAGGTCTGAAATCTCAAAAATTGAGAATAACCTCGTCGAGGCTAAGTTTGAAGCGGTTTTAAAGGTACTTCGGGCTTTAAATGCTAAACTCAATCTCAACGTGGAATTGATGGATCAACATACGAACCTGACATAATTAAGTGCATGGTACCCCTCATGCCGAAACGTGTGGCTGGTGAATGATGCATCTGCTCTGAACTTGAGCCGAATGCGTGCCGGAAGCGTAGGCAAAGTGCTCGGCACGAGAAGGTCAATCACAAGCCGGATAAACCATTGTTGCTGGTCAATTTCGTGCGGCCGGTGCCGGGGACTTATACACACGCACTCCGGCCGTCACCCAACCCTCCTCACCCTCCATGTCCCAACCCACTTCCCCTACGCAAGAGAACGTCTTTCCCCGCATCGTCGCCCACGCCAAGGAGTACGGCTTCGTCTTCCCTTCCAGTGAGATTTACGACGGCCTGCAAGCCGTCTATGACTACGGCCAGCACGGCGTCGAGCTGAAGAACAACCTGAAGCGGCTCTGGTGGCAGGCCATGACGCAGGGCAACGACGAGAGCACCGGCGGGGCCGTGGTGGGGCTGGACGCGGCCATCTTCATGCACCCGACCACCTGGAAGGCGTCGGGCCACGTGGATAGCTTCAGCGACCCGATGATCGACAACCGCGACTCGAACAAGCGGTACCGTGCCGACAACCTGATCGAGGATCGCGCCGAGCAACTCCGCGCCGGAGGTGACGCCGCCCGCGCCGACGCCTTGGTGACGAAGATGAACGCCCTGCTCGCCGCCGAGGACCTGACGGGCGTGCGCGACCTGATCGTGGCCGAGAACATCACCTGCGCCCAGTCAGGCACGGCAAATTGGACCGACGTGCGGCAGTTCAACCTGATGTTCGACACGCAGGTGGGCTCCGTGGCCGACGACTCCGACAAGATTTACCTGCGGCCCGAGACGGCCCAGGGCATCTTCGTCAACTTCCTGAACGTGCAGAAGACCGGCCGCATGAAGGTGCCCTTCGGCATCGCGCAGATCGGCAAGGCGTTCCGCAACGAGATCGTGGCGCGGCAGTTCATCTTCCGGATGCGCGAGTTCGAGCAGATGGAGATGCAGTTCTTCGTCCGCCCCGGCGAGGAGATGGCCGCCTACGAACGGTGGAAGGAGGTGCGGCTGCGCTTCCACCGGGCGCTGGGGCTGCCCGCCGACCGCCTACGTTACCACGAGCACGAGAAACTAGCCCACTACGCCAACGCCGCCGTCGACATCGAGTACGCCTTTCCGTTCGGCTTTAAAGAGATCGAGGGCATCCACTCGCGCACCGACTTCGACCTACGG
>JBARYS010000409.1:0-1782 GCA_049648155.1 Catalinimonas sp.
CACCCACCCGCCCCGCGCCAACCGGGCGGTCGTCCCCGGAAGCGCCCACAACCAGCGGTAAGGCGGCCCCCGCACCGTCGGCAGCCGCAGCACCGCCGACCGCACCCCGCGCTGAGGTGTTTTCCGGCAAAATAAAAGAGCGTGCCGGGCCGCTCGACGCCGAGGTGATTCGTTCCGGCAAGCCCAACCAAGTGCGTATACGCCTGCCCGAGGGCAAGCACGTCGACGTGAAGCTCAACGGCTATGCTCCGCTACCGGTCGGCACGGTGGTGGAGGTCACGCTCGGGACGGTCACGAAGAAGAAAGACATTCTCGATGCTTCTTTTCAACGGATGAAGCGCTAGCCACACCCGCCGCCCTCTACCCACCGCCTATGCCCCTACTCCTCGCCAACGTCGGCAACCGTAACCTGCTCTACGACGGCCAGCCGATTCCCGAGCATCTGCGTGCGCACGCGCCGAATCAGACGTTCAAGGCGTTCACCCGGCACCTGCTCGACGACTACGCCGCCCACGCCCCGCGCCTGGCGGTTAACATCCTTAACGCGCTCATCGACGAGAAGCGCGGCGAGCTCTCGGAAGTGGTACTGTTCGCTTCTAACCAGACCAGCGAGGCGTACCAGGACCAGGACACCCTCTACGCCGGGGAACTGCTGGCCCGCAAGATCACCGAGGCGTACGGCCTGCCCGCCCGCTGCGTGGAGTTGCGCTGCGGCGTGACCAACAACGAGCAGTTGATGCGCACCTACCGCAGCAAGTACAAAGAGATTCTGCGGGAGCACCCCGACGAACGGTTTCTGCTCTGCGACGCCGGGGGCACGGCCCAGCAGAAGGCGGCCTTCAAGATCATGGCCGAGTACCTCTTCGACACCGACGCCTACGAAGTGTTCTACGTGGCCTGGAAGGGGGGGCGGAGCGTGGTGGAGCCGGTGCCGACGGTGGAGTACCGCCGCATCATCGGCCTGGAGCAGATCGACGCCCTGAACCGGCGCGGCAACTACCGGGGCGCGGCCGATCTTTACGCCCTTAACCGCAAGAAACCGGACAAGAGCGTGGCCTACCGGCTGATGCAGTTCGCCCACTACCGGCGGGCGCTGGTGCCCGACGCCGCCCGGCACCATGCCAACCCAGATACTTACAAGCAGCACGACTGGGAGGGACTCCTACCGCTGCACGATTACCACGCTCGCCGTCCCCTGGGCGGCAGTCCAGAACTGAGCCGGTGGGTGGGGCCAAAGGCTTACTTCGACCTTTGCGAGACGCTGGCCGTGGCCGACCACTACCACCGCCTGCGCGATCTGACGGGGGCCGTGCTCTACGCGGCCATCTTCACCGAGCGCTACCTGGCCGCCGTGCTGACCGAGCAGTTGGGCTACGACCTGCTGAAGGACTACGACGAAGCCGCCGAGCAGATGGTGAGGGACCACCGCGACCACCCCGCCGTGCGGGAAGTCTTTGGCGAGGACGTACGGCGGGGGCTGCCGCTACAGATCGTGGTGGCCGGTACGCTCGACCACCCTGATCACACCCGTGTGCTGGCGACGATCAGGGAAGGAAACAGTTGGTTTCTGGACGGCACCCGGCGGGGGATCGACCGGCTGCGCAACGACTACGCCCACCGAGGCCTGGGGGTAGACGAGGCCCGGCTGGCGGAATACGCGCCCGACTTCGCCGCCACGCTCCGCACGTGGCGGGAGGCGCTGGCGATGCCCGAGACGTCGGTCTACGACCAACTGAACGATTTGATCAAAGAGCGCCTCTAACCGTGCTGCTGCTCTCGAAC
>JBARYS010000410.1:0-1839 GCA_049648155.1 Catalinimonas sp.
GTTTCTGGCGGCCGAGGCGGCGGCCGGGCGCATCGGCCCGGAGCACTTCACCGCCCGCCCCCGCACCATCAAACTGCACGGCCACTGCCACCAGAAGGCACTGGCGTCGCTGGTGCCCACGAAGCAAATCCTGCAACTGCCCGCCAACTACAAGGTGCACCTGATCCGCTCGGGCTGCTGCGGCATGGCGGGATCGTTCGGCTACGAAGCCGAGCACTACGACGTGTCGATGAAAGTGGGCGAGTTGGTCCTCTTCCCCACCGTGCGCGCCCAACCCGCCGAGGTGCTGATCGCCGCCCCGGGAACCAGTTGCCGCCACCAGATCAAAGACGGCACCGGCCGCCGCGCCCTCCACCCGGTCGAGATCCTCTGGGGGGCTTTGGTTTCTTGATCACCTGGTTTGGGGGGTCTGCTGGTCGTCCGATCATTTGATGTTGTATACTCCTGATCTACAACCAGTTAGACATTGAAGGTGACCTACCCGACGCGCCGGGGAATTACGTAACTTGATCTGCCGGTAAGCGCGTTGACATCTATCATGCGGTAGTCGGGCTACTGAATCCTCACTCGATAGATTCAGAGATCAGGAAAACAAGCATCAGAAGACGGTCGCCTAAGACACTGAACAACCGAAGAGACAAGAGATCAGGAAAGCAGGCAATCAGAAAATCAAGAGACCAATGACAGAACCGACGGTACTCTCGCTGCGCCGACTCGGCGCGTTCGACGACGACGACTTCTGGGCCTTCTGCCAGGACAATGGCGACCTGCGCTTCGAACGACTCGCCGACGGACAGATACTCATCATGCCTGACACCGGAGGAAAGACGGGCTTTCTCAACTCAGAGATCAACTATGCGCTGGTCGGTTGGAATCGCCGGGAGCGTACCGGCATTACGTTCGACTCGTCGACGGCGTTCCGGCTGCCGAACGGGGCGGTGCGCTCGCCGGATGCTTCCTGGGTGCGGGGCGACCGCTGGGAGGCGCTCTCCGAGGCCGAGCAGAGCCGTTTCCCGCCGCTCTGTCCCGACTTCGTCATCGAGCTGCAGTCGAGCTCCGACACGCGCCGGATGCTGCAAAGCAAGATGGAAGAGTGGCGGGCGCAGGGCTGCAAGCTCGGCTGGCTGGTCGTACCCGCCGAGCGGATGACCTACGTTTACACGGCCGACGGCGAAGTGAAGGCCCTCCCCTTCGCAGAGATACTGACCGCTCCCGACCTCTTGCCCGGCTTCGCCCTCCACTTGGCGGAGATCGTACGTTAGCAACTACGCTAATACGCTAATTCAGCAATCCAGAAATTCAGCAATCAAACGACCAATCCTATGCAACGACTTCAGGACAAAGTAGCCGTCATCACCGGTGGTGCGGGTGCCATCGGTAAGGCCGCCGCCCGCTTGATGCTCGACGAAGGGGCCAAGGTGCTCCTCGTCGACCTGAACGAAGCGGCCCTGAGGAGTGCCGTCGACGAACTGGCGCACGAGCACGTAGCTCACCACGTGGCCGACGTCACGCAGGCCGAGCAGGTACAGGCCTACGCCGAAGCCGCCCACGAGCGGTGGGGCCGCATCGACGTATTTTTCAACAACGCGGGGGTTGAGGGGGTCGTGAAGGCCATTTCCGACTACCCCGAAGAGACGTTCGACCAGGTGATCGCCGTCAACGTAAAGGGTGTCTGGCTCGGCCTGAAGTACGTGATGCCCCTCATGGGTGAAAACGGCGGCGGCAGCATCATCATCACCTCGTCGGTGGCGGGCTTGCAGGGCACGCCGCAGGTGTCGGCCTACGTAACCAGCAAGCACGCCGTGGTGGGCCTCATGAAGGTGGCAGCCCTGGAGGGAG
>JBARYS010000411.1:0-2814 GCA_049648155.1 Catalinimonas sp.
GGGCTGCTGATTCTGCTGGGAGTATTCTTGGCGAGCGCTCCGGCGAAGCGCACCCGCCGCGAGCCGGCCCCGGTCAATGAGGGTGGGTAGGAGCCGCACCCGCAGCAATGGGACGTTTAAAAAAAGAAGCGCGCGCTCCCCATCGGGAAAGCACGCGCTTTGGTGTTTCATTCGTCTTCGTCAGACCTTCTTGCCGGCGGCGCGGGCCTTCTTCAGCACAGCGTAGATGCCGTTCTTGTTGATGGTGCGCAGCACCTGCGTGGAGACCTTCAGCGTCACCCAAACATCCTCTTCGGGAACGTAGAAGCGCTTCTTCTGCAGGTTGGGGTAGAACTTACGCTTAGACTTATTATTCGCGTGCGAAACGCGGTTCCCCGAGCGGGGACGTTTGCCGGAAATTTCACAAACTCGTGCCATGGTCGGATCGCGGTTTAAAAACGGAGGGCAAATTTCGCTTTTTTGAGTCGGATAACCAAGCGGTCAGGCTTCTTTTCGAAATCCGTACGGACAATGACGGCACCCGCTGCGGCAGCAGTAGCCCCGACGCCGGTGGTACTGCTCGGTGAAAACGAACCACCCCTGCTCGTCTATATAGTGATCGCCCGCCTGCTGACCGGAACGGGTGCCGTTGCCTTGCTTACCCATTTTAGTGTTACCTAGCACTTTCATTACCTTTGAAACCCTCGGCGCGGAGGAAGGTTTGGGTGTCAAAGCAAATCTTCCGAAGTAACGCCCGTAAATGTCGACGATGCTCCGGCCGTCGCGCTTTCCTTCTTCTTTTTTCCCTTCGATCTATGTTCGACACCGCCCGTTCCAGTCAGGAAGCCATTGACCTCGAAGCGCAGCACGGCGCGCATAACTACCACCCGCTGCCCGTGGTGCTGACCCGCGGCGAGGGGGTTTACCTCTGGGACGTGGAGGGGAAGCGCTACTTCGATTTCCTGTCGGCCTACAGCGCCGTGAACCAGGGGCACTGCCACCCGGCCATCGTGGGGGCGCTCGTCAAGCAGGCGCAGCGGCTCACGCTTACCTCGCGGGCGTTCCACAACGACGTGCTGGGAGCGTACGAGCGGTTCATCACGGAGTGCTTCGGCTACGACCGCGTGCTGCCCATGAACACGGGCGTGGAGGCGGGCGAGACGGCCATCAAGCTCTGCCGGAAGTGGGCCTACGAAGTGAAAAAGGTGCCTAAGAACCAGGCGAAGATTCTTTTTGCCGCCGGTAACTTCTGGGGGCGCACGCTGGCGGCCATCTCGACCTCGACCGACCCAACCAGCTACCGGGGCTTCGGTCCCTACCTGCCGGGCTTCGAGGTGATCCCCTACAACGACTTGGAAGCACTGGAAGCGCGCTTGAAAGACCCGCACGTGGCCGGCTTCATGGTGGAGCCCATCCAGGGCGAAGCGGGCGTGGTGGTGCCCGACGAAGGCTACCTGAGCGAGGCGCAACGGATGTGCCGCGAGCGGAACGTCCTCCTCATCGCCGACGAGGTGCAGACGGGCGTGGCGCGGACGGGCCGGTTGCTCGCCTGCGACTGGGAGGGCGTCAAGCCCGACATCCTGGTGCTCGGCAAGGCGCTTTCGGGGGGCGTCTATCCGGTGTCGGCGGTGTTGGCGCGCGACGAGATCATGCTCACGCTCAAGCCCGGCGAGCACGGCTCGACGTTCGGCGGCAACCCGGTGGCAGCGGCCGTGGCCATGGCCGCCCTGCAAGTGGTGCGCGACGAGAGGCTGGCCGAAAACGCTGACCGCCTCGGTGAGCTGTTCCGCGCGCGGATGCGCAGCCTGGCCGAACGCTCCGAGCTGGTGTCGCGTGTGCGCGGCAAGGGGCTGCTGAACGCCATCGTCATCAACGACTCGGAGAAGAGCCGGACCGCCTGGAACCTCTGCGTGCGCCTGAAGGAGAACGGCCTGCTGGCTAAGCCCACGCACGGCAACATCATCCGCTTCGCGCCGCCGCTGGTCATAACCGAGGCGCAACTGAACGAGTGCGCCGACATCATCGAGCGGACGGTGCTGGAGTTCGAGCCGGTCAGCTAAGCATTTCACTTTCGAAGCGCACGTGGTGGGCCGCTTCTTCCAGCCGCAGCAGGTGCTCCGTGTTGCCGAGCACCTCGTCGATCAGGCCGTACTCGCGCGCTTCGACGGCGTTCAGGAAGCGATCGCGGCGGAAGTACGCCTCGATCTCCTGCCAAGTGTGACCCGTGTGCTGTCCCATCAGGTGAAAAAGCTGCGTCTGTAATCGTTCCTGTTCGAGCGTGGCGATGCGCACGTCTTCGGTGTAGCCCTTCGCGCCGCCGCCGGTGGGGTGCATGTGGACCGTTGCCTGGGGCAGGGCGTACCGTCTGCCCCGCGCGCCCGACACCAGCAGCGCCGTGCCCATGCTGCCGCAAAAGCCCATCGCCACCGTCGAGACCGGTGCGCTTATCATCTGCATCGCGTCGTAGATGGCCAGCCCCGCGTAGACGCTCCCGCCCGGACTCTGAATGTAGAGGTCGATCTGCCGTTTGCCGTCCTGACTGTTCAGGTAGAGCAACTGGGCCACGATCACGTTCGCAACCTGATCGTCGATGCCGGAGCCGAGAAAGACGATGCGCTCCTTGAGCAGCAAGCTGTAGATGTCGTACGCCCGCTCGCCGTGGCCCTGACGGTCGACGACCATCGGGACGATGCCGTTGTGATAATTCATAAGGTTGTTCACTGTGAATGTAAAACCATTGTGTTGCCGTAAAGGCAGATCGGCCCGTTCCGTGGTGGCGGAATGTGGAGCATTCCGTTGCCGACGCGTTGGAGACGCAAAATCTTGCGTCTCCAA
>JBARYS010000412.1:0-2391 GCA_049648155.1 Catalinimonas sp.
CCCGTGAGCCACCACCACCAGCGGGCGTTCGGATTGCCCAGGAAGTAGCCCCGGTTCCAGAAGTGCCCCCAGTGGCGCACCCGCGCACCCGGCGCGCAGACCAGCCGCCCGGTGGGCACGATGGTGAGGCTGTCGAGGATGTCGAGCGAATCGGAGAGCGTCAGCCCCGCCGTGTTTTCGACGCTCACGCGGCAGATGGTGGTCGTGCCGATGCTCACGAAGCGGCGCGCCGCCGTGCCCCGAAAGCGAATGCGGGGCTTGCTCGTGGTGCAGACCGTGCTGAGGGTGCCCACGTTGCGGACGTCGCCGAAGAGGCTCACCTCCACGTCGCCGGCAAAGCTCAGGTCGCCCAGCACCACCAGGCTGTCGTTGACGGTGATGTTCGTACGGATGTTCACCCGCACCGGGTTGAACACGCGCAGCCGGCGGAAGACGAAGGTGCCGCCGCCCGTCACGTTCTGCTCGGCGGTGCCGTCGAAATGAGTGTTGCACACCAGGTCGGAGAAGCGCCCCCGGTTTTCGAAGTGCCCTCGCAGGGTGAGCACGGCGGGCGTCTGGGTCACCTCCAGCCTGGCCCCGGGGCCGATGTAGAGGCTGTCGCAGACGGTGACCGCCTTGGCGAAGAAGACCCCGGCGGGGTTCTCGACGCGCACCTTACTCCAGGCCGTGGTGCCGGTACCGGCGACCGTCTGCGCCGCCGCACCGCCGAAGCGGACCCGCCCACCGTCGCAGCCGAACGTGCCGTCGTTGGTTAGGTTGCCGCGCAGGTCGAGGGTACCCGCGCCGTTCACCGAGACCGTCGCACCGCTCTGCACCACGAGTCCGCCCACGGGGGCCACCGTGGCGACGGTCGGCATGTTGGTGGCCGCGCCTGCGACGGTGGCCACGTCGTTTGCGCCCGGCACTTCGCCGCTGCTCCAGTTGGCGGGGTTGGTCCAGTCGGTGTCGGCCCCACCGTTCCAGACGTAGGTGGTCGGCCCGTTGTCAATAACGAAGGGGTCGGGGCTCAGGGCGCTGCCGGCGTCGGTCTGCACCTGAATATCGCCGGTGGTTGCACCCGCCGGCACCGTGGTGGTGATCTGCCCCGGGCCGTTCACGGTGAAAGTCGCCGCCACCCCGTTGAAGGTGACGCCCGTGACGTTCACGAAGTCGGTGCCCGTGAGGGTAACCACCGTGCCGCCAGCACCGCTGGTGGGCGTAAAGCTGATGATCGTGGGCGCGGGCGTGGCCTGCACCGTGAGTGCGTAGGCGCGGTTGGCCGTACAGCCGCCGGCGTCCTCCACCTGCACGGTAAAGTTGCTCGTGCCCGGGGTCGTGGGCGTACCGCTGATCGTGCCGTTCACCGTTCCCAGCAGCAGCCCGGGGGGCAGACTACCCGCCGTGACGCTCCACGTCAGACTGCCCGAGAAGCCCGTCTGCGTGATGGTCTGGCTGTACCCGACGTTGGCCGTGGCGTCGGGCAGCGAGGCGGGGCTGAACGTAACCATCCCGGGGCAGACTGCGAAGGCGTCGGCCGACGTCCCGGCCTCGTCGCAGGCCGTACGCACCGTGATCGCCCCCGTGGCCGCACCCGCCGGGACGGTCGCCGTGATCTCGGTGGCGCTCACCACCGTGAAGGCGGTCGCCGCCGTGTTGCCGAAGAAAACCGCCTCGACGTCGGTAAAGTCACTACCCGTGATGGTGACGGCCGTGCCCACCACGCCCTTGGCGGGCGTAAAGCTGCTCACCGTCGGCACCACCGGGGTGGCCGAGGGCGGCGTGTAGAGGGCCGCCGCCTCGGCGGAGGTCAGCAGGCGGTCGTAGATGCGCAGGTCGTCGATGCGCCCGTCGAAGGTGTAGCCGTCGTTGCAGACGCTCCCCGACGAGGTGAGCAACGTACCGATACCGGCGTGGGCGGTGCCGTTCTGGATGTCGCCCGGCGCACCGCTCGACAGGATCAGCGAGGTGGTTTCCAGCACGCCGTCGACGTACATCTGCACCCGGTCCCGGCCGTTGTTGCCCGTCGTGGTGCCGTCGTAGCTGCAGGTGATGTGGTACCACTTGTCGGGGTCGTTGACCAGCGTCGACCCGCTCACCCCCCGGTAGTTGGAGAGACCAAGCGAGCCGTGCCAGGTGAAGTTGACCCTGTTTTGGTAGATGCTCAGGTAAAGCTGCCGCTGGTTTTCGCCGCAGGTGCCGTCGGCGAGCTTCCCGAAGATCATCTCGTTAGCCATGTTCGTCAGGCCGGGGCGTACCCACACCGAGAAGCTGAACTGCTGCCCGGCCCCGGCGAAGACGTCGTCCATCACCTCGCCCAGGGCCACGTGGCGGCCCACCTCGAAGCGCAGCGCCCCGTCGGGGTCTTGGTCGCGGTCGCAGGTCGGGTCGGGGTTCACCGCCGTGCCGTCGTAG
>JBARYS010000413.1:0-5947 GCA_049648155.1 Catalinimonas sp.
ATCCATTTTAGTGGTTGAAGACGACGCCATCGCGCAGTTATCCGTACGTGCTTACCTGAGAAATTTAGGATACGAGCGGTTCTTCATCGTCGACAACGGCGAGGAGGCTCTACAGATCGTTAGGGAGGAGTCCATCGACGTGGTGCTGATGGACGTGATGATCAACGGCGACCTGGACGGGATCGAAACCGCCGCCGAGATCGGGGAAATACGCCCGATACCGGTCGTTTACATGACGGCCTTCTCCGATAAGCAGACCTACGAGCGGGCCATGGCGACGAACCCGCACGGCTTCATCAACAAGCCTTACGACATCAGCGCCATCGAAACGCATATCCGTACGGCCCTCAAACACCCGACCACCGACGCGCGGCTCAATGGCACCCCCCAACCGCCCCGATTCGATTCTTCGCAAATGTTGGACCTGATCTATGACACGGCGCAGGTGGGCATGTGCGTGACGGACATCGAGGGAAGATTCGTAAAGGTCAACCGAGCATACTGTGATCACTACGGCTACTCGGAAGAAGAGCTGATCGGAGAGAGCTTCACTAAAGTGGTGCCCCAACGCGAACGGGCCTACGCCGCGCAGGTCCACCACAGCTTTTTGACGGGACAGAGCACCGAGAGCCCCGGCGAGTGGCAGGTGCAGTGTAAGGACGGGTCGATCAAAGACATCTACGTGACGGCCGCCCGCATGCTCGCCCCCGACGGGCACTACTACAAGGTGACGACCGTGACGGACATTACCGAGCAGAAGCAGCACATGGCGCGCATGGTCAGGACGATCGAAGAGAAGGAGACCTTTGTGCGCGAGACGCACCACCGCGTCAAAAACAACCTCAACGTCATCTCGGGCCTGCTGATGTTGCAATCCGAGAAGGTGCGCGATCACCCCGACATGTACCGGATCTTTCAAGAGAGCACGCAGCGCGTCAAGGCCATGGCTCTGGTGCACGAGCGCCTCTACCGCCACGAGAACTTGGCACAGATCGACATCAAAGACTACCTGTACGAGTTGGTCGAAGAGCTGCGGCGCGTCTACGGTGGGGGTGACGCGAACGTGCGCACCGAGGTATCCGCCCCCTCCTTGCAGATCGACATCGACCAGGCCATTCCTTGCGGCCTCATCGTCAACGAGGTCGTTTCGAACAGCTTCAAATACGCGTTTACGGGCCGGGAGCAGGGGCTTAGCCACGTCCGCTGCGAGGAGCTTCCCGAGCAGAAAGCCGTGCGCATCGAGATGTGGGACGACGGTGTCGGGCTGCCGGCGGACTTCGATCCGACCACGGCGGGCACCCTGGGTTCCCAACTGATGCTGAGCCTAAGCCGACAGATGGGTGGTCGGCTGGAGGTCCACGCGCCCAAGCAGGGCACGCAGATGACCGTCACCTTCCCGATCGAGCAGTAAGAGCTTGTCCAAGCAGCGCGCCGAGGCCGCCGCTAGTCTTCCTCGTCCGTTCTGCCGGGCAGCATCACTTGGGGCAGCACGTGGACCACGCCGTTGGCCGCCTCCACATCGGCACGCTGCACGATGACCCCACCCACGGTGACCGTCCCGGCCGTCACGTCGACCATCAGTGAGTCGCCCGCGAGGGTGATCAGCGCCTGATCGTCGCGGAGGCTGTCGGAGGGGTAGTAACCCTCCACGATGTGGTGCGCCAGCAGCTTGCGGACCGCGCCGTACCGGCTCGTGTCGTCGAGCAGGGTACTAGCGCCGCTCATCATGCCGAAGGCTCCGTCGGTGGGAGCAAACACCGTCAGCGGGCCGCCGCCTTCGAGCGCGTTCAGCGCATTAACCGCCTGCGCGGCGTCCAGCAAGAAGGAAAAGTTGTTTTCTTCGTCGTACTGCAACACCTCGCGAATGGTACGCGACGCGCCTTCGCCCAACATTACCTCTGGTTCGGCGGTGGTGGTGTCGCCGGTCTCTTCGGTGGTCGCTGCGCCACCGCAGCCCCACAACAATAGTGGAAGAGATACCAAGACGGCAACGTTCAGGGGCGTGAATAAACGCTTCATACGAAGAGGGTTAGGATGAGAAGTGCGGAGTCGGCGGCCGAAAACGGGGTCGGCATCCGCACGCTAAAATGAGCGGGCTGCGGCGCTCCGGACAGGCCACAATCTTTGCTGCCTACGGAAACCGAACGGACGGGTTTTAGGCCGACACCCGCAACGACCGAAGCGCCTCCTGCGGGGCGTCGACGATGGGCGATGGCAGCACGATGCCGAACCGGCTCCCCACCCCTTTAATGCTACTTACCAACAGGTCGCCGCCGTGCTGCTGCACCACCTCGCGGCAGAGCATGAGCCCCAGCCCCGTGCCCGGCTCCCCTCCGGTGCCGCGCGTGTGCTGCCGGTGTCTGATCTCAAACAGCTTTTCGAGCAGCTCCGGCGGCATCCCCGTCCCGTTGTCTTCTACCCACAAGATCGTCCGCTCTTCGTTGGCTTCGGTGCTGAAAGACACTTTGCCACCCCGTGGTGTGAACTTGAGGGCGTTGGTAAACAGGTTTCGGATGATCACCTCCAGCATCAGCTCGTCGCTCCTGACGACGGTGGGATCCGGCACGTGGTTTACGACGGCTATCGACTTATTCTCGGCGATGTCGGCGTACCGTCGCACCTGCTTCTCGGCCACTTGGTGCAGCGACACCGGTAGGTAGGCCGGCTCGTAAGCCTCGTGCTGGCTGCGGGCCCAAGTCAGCAGGTTGTCGAGCAGTTCGTGCGACCGCGCGGCGGTGCCTTGGAGCTTCTGCATCACATCTTCCCGCTCTTCGGGGGTGATCATGCCCAGCGCCATCAGGTCGATCAGACCACGGACGTTGCCGAGGTCACCCCGCAGGTCGTGGGCGATGATCGAGAAGAGGCGGTCTTTGGTGGCGTTCGATGCCCGCAGTGAGTCTTCGGTGCGCCGGATGGTCTGATCGGTCTGGTGATTGAGACGCAGCAGGAAAGTCCCCGCGAGGGCCGTCACGAACAGCGCCCCCCACCAAGAGGAGCGGTAAATTTCGGTCTGCTCCTCCACGTCAAGGGTCATCCTCATGGGAGCAGACAGGTTAAACTCCAAGACGACAATCCCGGTCAGAATGACCAGGACGACCCCGGCCAGCGACCTCCGCTCCTTCCAGCCGAGTAAGAGCACCGCAGCTATGAGCAGAGGCATGAAGAAGAGCTGTGCGCCCCCGGCCTGCCCGAACACGAGCGAAGAGTAGATGATCGTGATGGTGGACACCACGAACAGTACCCACTTAGCGATGGTCGGTCGGCCGCTCATACTCTGCCACAAGCCTAAGGTGTGGGCGACGCTGACGCCGAAGCCGAAGGCGGCGTGCTGCGCGAAACCGAGTAACATGAGGACGAAGGCGTGCCCGAAAGAGAATGTACCGGCGACAAAGCCCACCTGGTTGGTCAGCACGCGCACTTTTCTCTCCTGAGGAGATGCCCCCTTAGGTACGCTCCGCTCCGATATCCATCGCCAAGATTCCTGCAAAGACATAGAAAAATCCAGATGCTTAAGAAGCAAAGTAATACTCTACTGCGCCCGAACCAAGTGCTTACCTGTACTGTAAAGAGCGTTTCCGGTCGTAGACTACGGTTCTTCTCCGCGTGTTTTATCTCTCACAACAGACCTGCGCTTAAGCGAATGATCTGATCCTTCCGATATTCCCGTCCGTTTACTATTTCTATCCGCTATTCTCCCGGAACCATCGCGTCCCATCGGTGTGCCTCGGCCGCAGACAACTCTAGGCTTAACAACTAAAAAGTGAAGTGTTGATCACGAAAGATGTAAGAACGCAGCGAACATCGCGAAGTATACCGGCCCGCGCGTTCGAATCGACTCTCATCGCCTAACGAAACGTGCCGATTCAGAATCTTTTCCACGCGCACCGAAGCGCTGCACAGCGTCGGAGCTTGGGTTTCTCCGCCCACTAAAAGAGGTCTGAATTGCGTTCAGCGGTCGAGTGAGGTGCCTTAACGCAAGAAAGCGACTTTGCCCCGGGGCGAAGTCGCTTTCTTTATCAATGAGTAACCCGTTAATTCAGCGATTTAACCGCCTCGGTAAGTTTAGGAATCACCTCGAAGGCGTCGCCGACGATGCCGTAGTCAGCCGACTTGAAGAAGGGCGCTTCCGGGTCTTTGTTCACCACCACGATCACCTTCGAGGCGTTGACCCCCGCCAGGTGCTGGATGGCTCCCGAGATGCCCACGGCCACGTAAAGATCGGGGCTGACCTTGATGCCTGTCTGCCCCACGTGCTCGTGGTGCGGCCGCCAGTCGGCGTCGGACACGGGCTTCGAGCAGGCGGTGGCGGCACGCAGGGCGTCGGCCAACTCCTCGACGATGTTCCAGTTCTCGGGACCCTTCAAGCCGCGGCCGCCCGACACCACGCGGTCGGCTTCAGGTAGCAGGATGTCGCCCTTGGCCTTTTCGACGCCCTTGGTTACCACTTTAAAATCTTCGTCGCGCAGCGTGGGGGCAAACGCCTCGACCTGCGCCGTGCCGCCGGTCTCTTCCGGTGCGTAGGCGTTCTTCTTCAGGGAAAGCACCTTGCGCTCGCTCTTGAACGCACTGAATGCGAAGGCCTTCCCGGTGAAGATGCTACGCTTCACGCGGAAGCCCTGGTCGGGTTCGGGCAGCGACACCACGTTGGCGGCCAGCCCCGCGTCCAGACGAGCGGCCACGCGCGAGGCCACGCCGTCGGCCAAAGACGACTTGGTGAAGATCACCACCTGCGCGCCCTCTTGCTCGGCGGCTTGGGCGATCACGTCGGCGTATGCCTGAATCACCTGCGACTTCAGGCGGTCGTCGGCGGCGTGCAGCACCTTGCTCGCGCCCCAGTTGCCGAGCTTTTCAAGTTCTCCGCCGTCGACGGGCCCCAGGGCCAAGGCGGTGGCGGCACCGCCAATGAGTTCGGCGACCTTCGCGCCGTAGGTACACGCCTCAAAAGCGGATTTTTTGAGCGCGCCGTTATCGGTTTCTACAAAGATGAGTACGGACATAGTTTGTATATGGTAGTAGGTATTGAGTATCACGTATCAGGTACTCAGTATTGAGAGTGCGGCGACTTAAAGGACGCGGGGCTTAATACCTGATACCTGATACTTTGTACATAAAAAGATCAGATCACCTTCGCCTCTTCGCGGAGCAGGCGGACCAGGTCGGCAGCGTTGTCGGCGTCGATCATTTTACAGTTGCCGCGCGCCTCGGGCATCTCGTAGTCCTCGACGGTCACGGTGGCGGCGGTGCCGACGGGCTCCACCACGTTGAGGGGCTTGCTGCGGGCCGTCATGATGCCGCGCATGTTCGGAATCTTCCACTCGGCGATGGGCTCCTGGCAGCCCAGCACTAGTGGCAGGGGCGCTTCAAGCTCTTCCTTCCCGCCCTCGATCTCACGCATCATTTTGGCGGTGCTGCCGTCAAGGTTGAGCACCATCACGGGTGAGACCGACGGCACGCCGATCATCTCGCCCACCAGGCCGTGAACCTGCGCGCCGTTGTAGTCGATCGACTCGCGGCCCATCAGGATCAGGTCGTAGCTCTCTTGCTTGCACACTTCGGCGATCTGGGCGGCCACAAAGTGGGCGTCGATCGGGAAGGCGTTCACGCGGATGGCCTTGTCGGCCCCGATGGCCAGCGCTTTGCGGAGGGTCGGCTCTGTTTCGGCTTCGCCCACGTTGAGCACGGTCACGGTGGCCTGGTTGCTCGCCTTTAACTCGACGGCCCGCGCCAGGGCGTAGTCGTCGTATGGGCCGATGATGAACTGCACCCCTTGTTTGTCGAGGTGGCCGTCTTTAAACTGAATGCGGGTGGTGGTGTCGGGTACGTGCGTGATGCAGACCAGAATGTTCATGGGCGGTAATCGTTAGGTGGTTTAGTGTCCGATTGCCGGGGCAATCTTCTTATTTAGGACGAAAATGGGGGCTGAATGTTTACCCATACGGCCCACACC
>JBARYS010000414.1:0-4283 GCA_049648155.1 Catalinimonas sp.
GCCGGTGGTGCTGCGTTTCGCCGAGATGCAGTTGGTGGCTAACCAGTGGCGGCCCTACATCCTGGAGCTGCGTGAGGCCGGCGAGGGCTTCGACGACGAGGACAACTCGGGCTTCCTGGTGTCGACGGTGAACATCGAGGAGAACGGCGACGACGCCGGGGGCACGGTGACGCCCTACGTGGTGCCGCCCGGCTTCAGCCGCGACCGCGACGTGACGCAGCAGATCTTCCGCCGCCTGAACGAACAGTCGCTCTCGCTCTGCGTGGATGACCTGCCCGAGGGGCGCGCGCGGGCCGTGTTCAAGAACACCTCTTTCGACTTTCGGAACTACAAGCGGCTGCAAATGAGCCTGCACGCCGAGGCGCAAAACGACCAGACGCTCGACGGGGAGATTTCGGCCTTCGTGCGGCTCGGCACCGACTTCACGGACAACTACTACGAGATCGAGGTGCCGCTACGGATGACGCCCCCCGGCACGCCCGGCTCGGCCGAGCGGGAGATCTGGCCGCTGGAGAACGAGATCAACGTCGCCTTCAACGAGCTGTTCGGGCTGAAGGCGGAGCGCAACCGGTTGGGCGGCGACCCACTGCAACTCTACCCGCTGGCGGGCAAGCGCGTGGCTGAAGAGGGCATTCTGCCTCCGCTCGGGCAACTGGTGCGCGTGAAGGGCAACCCCGACCTGAGCTCGGTGCAGACGATCATGCTGGGCATCAAAAACCCCACTACGCCCGAGGACCCTTTTCCGAAGTCGGTCTGCATCTGGGCAAACGAGATGCGCGTGACGGACTTCGACCGGCAGGCGGGCTGGGCGGCGGTGGGGCGGCTGGGCGTGACGCTGGCCGACTTGGCCACGGTGACGGCCGCCGGGCGCTACGAGACCATCGGCTTCGGGGGAATTGAGCAGAAGATCGCCCAGCGCGCGCAGGCCAACACGGCGCAGTTCTCGGTGTCGTCGAACATCGCCCTCGACAAGTTTACGCCCAAGCGGCTGGGGCTGCGCATTCCGATGTTCGTCAGCTACGACGTGCGCGACGTGGAGCCGCGCTTCGACCCGCTCGACCCCGACGTGCCGCTGGAAGCGTCGATCGAGGCGCTGCCGTCCGAGCAGCACGACGAGTACCGGCGCATCACGCGCGACCGGACCGAGCGGCGCAGCATCAACTTCGCGGGGGTGAGCAAGACCAAGACCAACCCCGAGGCGCGGTCGTACCCGTGGGACGTGGAGAACCTGACGCTGACGTACGTCTACAGCGAGGAGACCAACACCAACCACCTGCGCGAGAGCTTCGTGAGCCGCAACTACCTGGGCGCGGTCGACTACAACTACGGCAGCCAGCTGCCGCCCATCGAGCCGTTCAAAAGTTCGGAGGCCCTCTCGTCGCCCTACCTGAAGCTGATCAAGGACTTCAACTTTTCGCCGCTGCCGAGCAACATCTCCATCCGTGGGGAGCTGAACCGCCGCTTCCTGCGCGAGCAACTGCGTGGGGCCGACGTGTTCGCACCCTCGCCGATCTTGCCCACGTTCGAGAAGGCGTTCACCTTCAACCGGATTTATAACCTGCGCTGGGCGCTGACGCGCGCGCTCTCGTTCGACTACCGCGCCAACGTGCAGGCGCTGATCGACGAGCCCGCCGGCGAGATCACCCGCGACGTGCGCGATACCATCCTCGACAACCTCGAAAACTTGGGGCGGATCAAGAACTTCAATCAGACCGTGCAGGCCAACTACCAGGTACCCCTCGACAAGTTGCCCTTCACCGACTGGCTGCGGGCCGACGTGCAGTACCAGGCGGGCTACGTCTGGCAAGCCGCACCCTTGGGGCTGGCCGACACGAGCGACAACGCGATCGGCAACACGGTGCAGAACAACAATTCGCAGGGCGTTAACGGGCAGATCGACCTCACGAAGCTCTACAACAAGGTGCGCTTCCTGAAGGAGATCAACACGCCCCCGCCCCCGCGCCGGAGCGCCCGCCCGCCGGCCCGCCCGAAGCCTACCGACGCCGAAGCCGAGGCCGACACCACGGAGAAAAAGCGCGAGCTGAAGGGGCTGAAACAGACCTTGCGTGTGCTGATGTCGGCGCGGTCGATCAACTTCAACTACTCGCGCCAGCGCGCCACGCTGCTGCCCGACTACCTGCCGACGGTCGACTACCTGGGCCTGAACGCGGGCAACGGCGCGCCGGGCGTGCCGTTCATTCTGGGGAGCCAGGACCCGGGCATCCGCTTCACGGCGGCCGACAACGGCTGGCTCGGCACCAGCCCGGACCAGACGCGCTCGTTCACGCAGTCGCTCAACGAGACCTTCACGGCGCAGACACAACTGGAGCCGGTGCGCGACTTCCGCATTCAGCTTTCGGCCCGTAAAACTAAGTCAGTGTCCTACTCCGAGCTGTTCGTCGACACGTTTGCCACCGAGCGGAGCTACGTCTCGCTCAGCCCCTCGAAGACGGGCAACTACAGCATCAGTTACATCTCGGTGCTGACGGCCTTCAGCCCCGCCGACGCCGAGGGGGCCACCGAGGTGTTCCGCACCTTCGAGGCTAACCGGCAGGTGGTGCTCGACGACCTGAACCGGCAGAACCCCGGCGACGGCTACACGCTCAACCACCAGGACGTGCTGATTCCGGCGTTCATTGCTGCTTACACGGGGCGCGACGTCACGAAGGCGCGGCGGTCGGTTTTTCCGAACATCCCGCTGCCCAACTGGCAGGTCAACTACGCGGGGCTGAGCAAGCTGGAGGCGCTGAAGGAGTACTTCACGAACGTGACGCTGACGCACAACTACACGTCGAGCTACACGGTGGGCAGCTTCCAGACGTCGCTGGTGTACCCCATCGAGGCGCTCTCACTCGACAACAACGTCGAGCAGTACAACCGCACGCAGTTTGCCACGCGCTTCCCCGAGGGTGGAGGGGCGGACACCGCCTGGGCCCCGCTCTACGTGGCGCAGGGTGTGGCCATCCAGGAGCAGTTCAGCCCGCTGATCGGCATCGACGTGCGCACCAAGAGTAAGATGACCTTCCGCCTGAGCTACAATCGTTCGCGCAACCTGGCGCTCAACGTGGGCAACGCACAGCTCACCGAGCAGAATCAACAGAGCGTCACGTTCGACTACGGCTACAATAAGACCGGCATGGTGTTGCCGTTCCGCAGCCAGGGGCGGCCCATCGTACTGAAAAACGAGGTGCAGTTCCGCACGCAGGTGTCGGTCCGCGACACGCGCACCACGCAGCGCCAGCTCGACGGCCAGCAGGAGATCACCAACGGCATCCTGGACCTGCAACTGCGCCCCACGCTCAACTACCAGTTCAACCAGCGGCTGAACGCACAGGCCTACTTCGAGCGGACCATCAACAACCCGCGTATCTCGACGTCGTTCCCCCGCCGCAACACGCGGTTCGGGATCCAGTTGCGCTTCGCGCTGTCTTGAGCTACCGGCGCGGCCCGGCGGAAGATGAACCGACGACTGACGCCCCTCTCTGGACGCCGGCGCGGCTTGACGGGAGACAGAGAAGGGCGTCAGTCGTCGGTCCTCTTTCTCCCGTCTTTGCTCGGTCTTCCAGCTTCCGTCACCCTTCGATCCACTCGTTCGTGCACAGAGACCGGGGTTACTTCGCTTTGAACTTCAGGTACGTCACGCCCAGCGGCGGCAGGGTCACCTTGATCGAGTGCTCGCGGCCGTGCTTTGGCAGCGCTTCGGTCCGAATAGGGTGGGGGTTGAGCACGCCACTACCGCCGAAGGGGCTGTCGTCGCTGTTGAGAATCTCCGTCCAGGTGCCCTCCGCGTGCGAGCCGAGGCCGTAGTGCTCGCGCGGCACCGGTGTGAAGTTACAGACGATCAGCACCACCTCCTCGCCGTCTTTGCTCTTGCGCACGAACGAGATCACACTGTTCTCGTGGTCGGCGATGTCGACCCATTCGAAGCCCGCCCCGTCGAAGGGCAGGTCCCAGAGCGCCCGCTCGCGCTGGTAGGTGTGGTTCACGGCGCGCGTGAAGTTCTGTGCGCCCTGGTGCGGCCCAAACTCCATCAGGTGCCAGTCAAGGCTGCCGTCGTGGTTCCACTCGGAAGTCTGGCCGAACTCGCCGCCCATGAAGAGCAGCTTCTGGCCGGGGTGGGCGTACATGTAGCCGTACAGGAGCCGGAGGTTGGCAAACTTCTGCCACTCGTCGCCGGGCATCTTGTAGATCAGCGGGTGCTTACCGTATACCACCTCGTCGTGCGAGAGTGGGAGCATGAAGTTCTCGGTGAATGCGTAGATCGCGCTGAACGTGATCATGCC
>JBARYS010000415.1:0-7448 GCA_049648155.1 Catalinimonas sp.
CCGCGTGCGCTGGTCGGCACCGAACGAGAACTCGCCCGCCCCCATCTCCACGCGCTGCCCGTCGAGCGTCTCGACGAACCACCGCCCCGACAGCGGCACGATCCACTGCGGCTGGGGGTTCTCGTGCCACTCACCCACCCAGCCGGCGGGCAGCACGGTGAAGACCACGCGGGCCTCGGAGCCGAAAAGTTGCTTGATCCACTGCGGGTCGGCGTCGCCGCTGATGCTCTTCTCTTCGAAGCCGCCCAGCGTGACGCGCGTCTGGTGGCTCACGCCCGCGTCGTCGGTCCAGACGTGCCAGTAAGAGAATTGGGGGGAGTTGGTCTGCTCGGACATGTTCGGGGGTTTGTCAGCAATTCTCACCATGCTGTGCGAACCGTAATATCGCCCACGGAAGCAGTTATTTCAAGCACAAAGAGAGAACCTTAGCTCGCCTTCCTTCTAACTTCGACACGCTGTACCGTGAGGTGGTCGGGTTTAGTCATGGTCAGCAGCACCTCTGTAATGTGTTTGCGTTCCCGATGATGCTGGCCTTTGGTGTGGATCAGGTCCGTCAGCACTGTAACCAGACTTTCCAGCGGGTGTTAAGCGGCTTGAAGACGCGGGTCAAACTCTGGGAGGCGCGGGGCCGCCCGGCGGCATGGGCGGTATTCTCGCTGGTGCCCTGCAGAAGTATGGGACGAAGCGGCCCACCGCTGCGGTCATGCTTAGAGTCGCTGTAGCGTATAACATAAGGGCATAAACGCCAAAGTGAGAATTGCTGGGGAAAAGCCGAGTTCGTACGCACCGCCGCCATCCGCCCGCAGGCGCGCCCGGCGAATCATTCGCCACCGGCAGCCCGTTCGCGCCACGTGTAGAAGCCGACGAGCAGCGCCTCGCGCCCGTAGCGGCGGACGCCCCCACCGCTCGCCACGTCGACGTGCGGCCTTTCCATCGCCTCCAGTAGGGATACGTACGGGTCGACGGTCGGCACGCCCGGGGTGGATTCTTCGCCTGCGGCGTGGGGCAGCACGTCGGCCAGCCGCGCCACGCGCAGTTCGAGCGGCAAACGGTCGGCGGCGAAGAACGTCCGTACGAAGTGGTTGGCGGGGCGAAACACCAGGTCGGCGGGCGGGCCGATCTGCTGCGTCCGCCCTTCTTTCAACAGGCAGATCGTGTCACCGAGGGTCACCGCCTCGGCCACGTCGTGCGTCACGAGCACCTTTGCCTTGTCGCGCAGCGGGCCGAGCCGCCGGAACTCGCGCTGTAACTGTTGCCGTGTGATGGGGTCAAGTGCGCCGAACGGCTCGTCGAGCAGCAACACGGGCGGGTCGGCGGCCAGCGCCCGGGCGATACCCACCCGCTGCTGCTGCCCCCCACTAAGCGTGGCGGGCGCGCGGTCGGCCAGCGCGGCAGGCAAACCCATCAGGTCCAGCAGCTCATCGACGCGCGCGCGAATGCGGGCAACCTCCCACCCGAGCAGGCGCGGCACCACGCCCACATTCTCGGCCACGGTGTAGTGTGGAAAGAGGCCCGTCTCCTGAATCACGTAGCCGATGCCCCGCCGCAGTTCGGCTGGGGGCAGCGTGCGCACGTTGCGCCCACCGACGCGGATCTCGCCGCCGGTGGGTTCGACCAGGCGGTTGAGCATCTTCAGCGTGGTGGTCTTACCGCAGCCGCTGGGGCCGAGCAGTACGAGCGTTTGCCCCGGCGGCACGGCGAACGAGACGCCGTCGACGGCCCGGCGGTCGCCGTACGCTTTCACGAGGTCGCGGACTTCCAAGGCGGGCGGCGGGGCTACGGACAAATGGGGGACAAAGATTATTAACTCGTGAAATTATGAACGCCGCGCCATGCGCCACCCGTTGTTGCTTTAATTTCGCACTGGATCCGCCTTAATCTTCAGCCTTTTGAAAGAGAAACTCACCCTTGAGCAGGTCATGTCGATGGACCTGCCACCCCTGATCCTCTACGCCGTGCCGGTGATGTTGAGCCTGGTGTTGCTGGAGTTCGTCGTCGGCCAGTACCGCAAGCGCAAGCTCTACGAAGGGCGCGACCTGCTGGCTTCGGTGGGCATCGGCATCGGCAATTTGGTGATCAGCGCCGTCACTAAGCTGGCCATGTTCGCCGTGGTTCTCTTCTTTTACAACCTGGTGCCGTGGCAGGTGCCGCCCGCGTGGTGGTCGTACCTGCTCTGCTTCGTGGTGTTGGATTTTTGCCGCTACTGGGCGCACCGCATCGCCCACGAACAACGCTTCCTTTGGGCCACACACGTGACGCACCACTCGTCCGAGCAGTACAACTTTTCGGTGTCGTTCCGCCTCTCTTGGACGCAGAACGTCAAGGTGGTTTTCTTCATCCCGGTGGCGCTGTGCGCGTTTCACCCGCTGGTGTTCTTCATCTGCCACCAGACTGCGGTGCTCTACCAGTTCTGGATTCACACCGAGCTGATCCGGAGGATGCCCGCCTGGTTCGAGTACATCTTCGTGACGCCCTCGCACCACCGCGTGCACCACGCCGTCAACGACAAGTACCTGGACCGCAACTACGGCTCGACGCTCATCATCTGGGACCGTATGTTCGGCACCTTCCAGTCCGAAGAGGAGCAGCCCGTTTACGGCATCACCACGCCGGTGAACTCCTACAACCCCGTCTACCTGGTCTTCCACGAATGGATAGACATCTTCCGCGACTTGCGCCGGGCGCGTTCGCTGCGTGAGGCCCGTACAATCTTTTTTGCCGGGCCGGGCAAGTACCACCGCGAAGACTTCGACCCCCGCCCGCCCCACTCACATCCGATGGACGTGGAGCCGGTACGGAGGACCGCGTAGCTCGCCTCCTCCCTACTGTCGGAAACTAAAGGAGTCGCCTTGCGAGAGGCGGCTCCTTTGCATTTCTAGAAGAATATTTATTTAGTTATTATTAGATAGATGCAATCGTTTTTGCGGCCGACGTGAGGTTTCGCCTAAAAAGAGGCGTTCATCATGCCAAGCGCCAGTCGGATGCTAAAACCTGTCCCCACGTAAAAGCTAATTGTGTTTCGTCCATCCCGCCCCCATTTGTGGACAAACGTGAGGCTACAGCCTTCGAAGTGCCGAAACAAAGGTCGGTACCCTGAATCATTCGGCAACAGCGTCCCGTTAAATGAGATCAGCTATGAGACGGGTAAGTAACGCTAACATATAGCACCCTGATCCAATTGGAAACTTCTAAGACCGTCGTATCTTACTGGAACGATAAGTACTGCACCGGACGGACGCCCTCTAACCCCGGCAAAATGCAAGTTCAAAACCACCGAAGAATGGTACACAAACTACCCCACACGGGTTCAAAGCAAGGACTACAGGCCGCCGCTCTGGCGCTTACAACCGTGTTGTTCCCCGTCGTGCAGATCATTGCGCTCTTGTCTTTTCACGGCTTGAATCGCGCTGGCCAACAGTGGCTCGGGCTTACCTGCGAGGCTTCTGCACTACGCACGCTGGCCCTGTTTGGGGGCGTAGCGGCGGTACTGGCCATCGTCTATTTTCGTGGCGAAGCCAACCGTGCCACCGGCGACCGCAAGCACTTCCGCCGAGGATTCACCGGCTTCGTGGCCTTACAGTTTTTTTTGCTCACCCCCATCACCTTCTTCGCGTTCGGCGGCTTTGAGGTGTATTGCCAGGGGGCTCCCCTCAGCAGCAGCTCTTTCTTTCTCTCCACGCCGCTCACGGCGGCCATCTTGCTCGGCTTCGGTGCGACCGTTGACCTGCTGCACGGTCGTCGGGGTGCCGTCGTTCCGGTCCCGGCTCCCGTCGTGGAGTGAGGATCCTCTTCTTGCGACCACAACAAAGGCTACCCAGTGCGGGTAGCCTTCGTTGTGTCTGATGACGCCCGGGTCAGCAAACCGCCACGCGGCGGACAACCGACCGACTACCCAACTCCAGACGCAGCGTGTAGACACCGGCGGGCGGGACTTCCGACCACCGCCAGGTGAGTTGCTGCGTGCCCGCCGCCCGCCGCCTCCACGTCCGACGCGCCACCCGCCGTCCGGCGGCGTCATACAATTCGAGCACAACCGGGGCCGGAGCGTCAAGGTGGTAGTCGACCGTCACGCGGTCCACGGCAGGGTTGGGAAAGAGCCGCACGGCCAAGGCAGCCTCGTCGCGAGAGGTAGTCACGGTCGACTCCGTCAGCTTAGTGCTGATGGTGTAAATGTTGTCGCCGGAACTAGAGCCGTTATTGTCGGCGGCATTCGCGGCGGCATAAAAAGTGACCGGTCCGCTACCCGCCGGGGGAGCCGTCCAGTCGAAGGTCCAACTGGCTTGCTCCGTGCCGCTCCGGGTGTGGGTCACGTACGTGCGCTCCCCGCTGGTTTCAGACTGCGTGAGGTCGGTCTGGGTGACCGTAACGCTCCCGGCCGGCTCATTGGCGGCGTTGAGCGTCGTCAGGGAGAAGCCGTGGCGGCTGCGGGCGCTCTCGGTGAATTCGACGATCACGGGGTACGTCTGCCCCGGCACGTAGCTGGTGCAGTCGGCCGAAACCCGGATGCGCACCCGCTCGGGCCCACCATTGACGGTGCCGCCGTGGCACGCCGAGCAGTTGCTTTCGCCGGGGGCTCCGGTGTGGCCGGTGGGCGCACCGCTGCTGAAGGTCAGGGCGTAGGGCAGCGTGGCTACCGTGAGGGCAACGAGTACCGCCAGCATCAGAAGTTTCTTCATAGGGGTCAAAAAGATAGACTTTTTAACCCACCCTCAGGTAAGATGTTCTGGCGCGCGGCGGTCAGTTCGGGCGGCGCAGTTCGAGGTAGCCGCGCGTGAAGCCGTAGCGCTCGAACACGGCACGGGCGGGGTTGTCGGCCGTGATGCGCACGGCAACCTCTCCCTTGGCCATCTGTAGGGCCTTTTTGATCAGTTTGCGACCCACGCCTTGCCGCCGGTGGTCACGGTGCACCACGAGGTAGACCAACACATTCTCCGGCAGGTATCCCGACATGTGTGTGTAGTTCATCACGCAGACACCCACTGTCTGCCCGTCGAGACGCGCCGCCAGTAGGAAGCCGCCTTGGTGAGGGTATTTGCTGACGGCGTAGTCGACGGCACGCAGCAGGTGCTCCAGCGGCTCGTCAGCGTCGTCAAGGTATTTCTTCAAGAAAAGGGCATAGTTGCGGCGCTCGAGCGTGGTGACCGTATCAATGGAGCTTATATAGTGTAGCGACACGAGGTCGGCTGCGTTCGTGGCCGTCATGCGGGGAGGGGGGTTGCGTTAGGGGAGAGAGGGTAGAGCACCTCACCAAATATACCCCTCGCCCTCCTGAATGCCTAACCTTTTTCGGCGAAAGTCCTACAGATGGATCCAGTTAGGTTCAGCTATTGATACGCACCAATGAAAAGAAGGCGTCAAGGGTAACGAGGCTCTCGGGGCTACTGCCCGAAGCGCTGCTATCCTTGACGCCGTAGCGGTTCGTGCCTTATTAAAAAGCACGACCTGAAAAGATTATCAGCGAATCGAGTTGCCCGCCTTCGTGAGGATGTTACCCAGCGCGGCCAGTTGCAAGCGCGTCTGTCCGCCCGCCGCCGAGGCGACCTCAGCGGTCTTTTGCCCAACGCTGATGAGCTTCTCGCTGATAGTTTGCCGGCTCACGACCTCTTCGTTCAGTGTCTCTTTCAGTACCGCCAGGTCATCGGCGATGCTCTTCAGCTCGGGGCGCTCCTGGCTTTGCAGGGTCGTGATCCAGTGGTCGAGTTGCGTGATGCCTTTGCCCTTGTCGATAAAGTTGAGACCTCCCTGCATGGCGACAATAGTCTCGTGTAGGTTGGTCTCTCCGTGAGTGGTTTCTTCGTTCATATGATAAGCATGGTTTCGGACAACTCGTGCCCTTCTTTCGATACGGGGCAAGGGTGGGGGAAGTTCCTCATTCCGGCCGCAGCACCGGCGTGTTCGTTTGTTTCTCTTGTTTCGGCGGGCCGATCCGTACGTTCGGAGGGTCACGTGGTGCGAACGCCGCGCCCGGTTGCTTACCTTAGACGGACCTAAACGCCTACGCCATGAACGTACTCATCATCGAAGACGAGGCCATCGCGGCCGAGAAGCTGGCGCTGCTCGCGAAGCGCCACGACCCCACCATCGAGGTGTCGGCCCAGTTGGAGTCGGTCACCGAAGCGGTCAAATGGCTGCGAGAGCACCCCGCCCCGGACCTGATCTTCCTCGATATTCACCTGTCGGATGGACAGAGCTTCGACATCTTCAAGCAGGTCGAAGTCCACGCGCCCATCATCTTCACCACCGCCTACAACGAGTACGCCATCCGGGCCTTTGAAGTCAACAGCATCGATTATCTGCTCAAGCCGATCCGCCCCGACGACGTAGCGCGCGGCCTGGAGAAGTACCAGACCCTGCGCGCCGCCTGGCAACCGACGGTCACCGCCGAGGCAGTCGACTACCAAGCGCTGGCCGACCTGATCCGCCACCCGCGCACCACCTACAAGCAGCGATTTCTGGTGAAGGTGGGCACGCAGATGCACTCCATCCCAGTCGAGGAGATCGCTTACTTCTACACGGCCGACAAGCTGGTCTACCTCATGACGCGCGACGGCCGTGCTATCCCGGTCGACTACTACCTGGACCAACTGACGGCCCTGCTCGACCCCGAGATCTTCCTGAAGGTCAATCGGCAGTATATCCTCCGACACGACGCCATCGCCAAGATGCACACCTACAGCAGTAGTCGCGTCAAAGTGAGACTCCGCCCGGAAGAGCCCCGTGAGGTGATCGTCAGCACCGACAAGGTCTCCCGATTCAAAGAGTGGCTGGATCGGTAGTTTATGGTCGATGGTCCATAGTCAATAGATTATCGACCGTCGACTAACTATGGACCATGGTCCACTCGGCAACCACCCGGCGGGGTCGTTCGTCATTAGAGAATGGATCCGATTGAAACGATTGCGGGTGTGGTGGTAGGGCTGGGGCTGGCGGCTTCGGCGGGCTTTCGCATCTTCGTACCGCTGCTGCTGGTCAGCACGGCGGGCTACTTCGGCGTGCTGCCGGTGGGCGAAAGCTGGGGGTGGCTGGCGAGCCTCCCGGCGGTGATGCTGTTGGGCGTTGCAACCCTGCTGGAGACCGGCGCCTACTTTATTCCTTGGTTCGACAACTTGCTGGACACCGTGGCGGTGCCGACCGCATCGCTGGCGGGCGTGCTGGTGATGGCTTCGACGATGGTGGAGCTCGACCCAGTGTGGCGGTGGGCACTCGCGATCATCGCGGGGGGAGGCACGGCGGGCCTGATCGGCGCGGCCACGGCGGGCACCCGGCTCGCCTCTACGGCTGCCACCGGCGGGCTGGCGAACCCTATCTTTGCGGCTGGTGAGACCATCTTCTCGGCGATCCTGTCGGTGATCTCGGTGTTTCTGTGGCCGCTGGCGCCGGTACTGCTCGTCGTGATCTGCGTCTTGTTCTACCGCCGCCGCCGCCGCCGCCGCGCGGCCCGCGCCGCC
>JBARYS010000416.1:0-2319 GCA_049648155.1 Catalinimonas sp.
AAAGAAACCGGAGCGGCTCGGCGTGTAGAGCCTGAAGAGAATGCCAAGACGCCCGCCGGGCACGGGGGCCGGGCGGGCGTCTTTTCGTCGAGCGGGAGGCGACGCGAAGCGGGAGCTACGCGGCGGCCTTGGCACGCTCGACGACCAGGGCAAAAGCGTTCGGGTCGTTGACAGCCAGTTCGGCGAGCACTTTGCGGTTGAGCGGGACCTGAGCTTTCTTCAGGCCCGAGATGAGGCGCGAGTAGCTGAGTCCGTTCTGGCGCGCGGCCGCGTTGATGCGGGCGATCCAGAGACGACGGAACTGACGCTTGCGGTTGCGACGGTCCCGGTACTGATACTGCAGCCCCTTCTCAACGGCGTGCTTGGCGACGGTGTAGACGTTCTTCCGGCGTCCCCAGTAACCTTTCGCAAGGGCCAAGACCTTCTTGCGACGGCGACGGGAAGCCACGAGATTACGTGCGCGTGGCATTTTGTGTGGAGGTTGTCTACCCAGACGCGGCGGTAGACGGGAGCGCACGGGCGCAGGGCGCGGGCGCGGCGTCTAGCCGGGTGAGGGCGAAATAAGGAAAACGTGCGGGCGGTTCAGGCCCGTCACGGCGAGCAGGGCTCGCGGTCAAGCAGGCGGGTCGCCTACTTGTTGAGCAGACGCTTCATACGCGGCTCGTCCGCCTTGTGGGCGAGCGTGCTCTGGCGGAGGTTCCGCTTGCGCTTGGGCGACTTCTTCGTCAGGATGTGGCTGTGATAAGCACACTTACGCTTGATCTTGCCCGTTCCCGTCAGCTTGAAGCGCTTCTTGGCACCGGACTTGGTTTTAACCTTCGGCATGATTGTTTATAAATTCGACGATGTACTACTCTTTTTCTGAGACGCCGGCTTCGGCGACAACATGAGCGTCATTCGCTTACCTTCCAGCTTGGGCATCTGGTCGACCTTAGCGAGCTCTTCGAGCGCCTGGGCAAACTTCAGCAGCAGAATTTCACCCCGCTCTTTGAAGACGATCGACCGCCCCACGAAGTGCACGTACGCCTTCACCTTCGATCCCTCCTTCAGGAAGTTCTCGGCGTGGCGCAGCTTGAACTCGTAGTCGTGGTCGTCGGTGTTCGGACCGAAGCGAATCTCTTTGAGGGTGACCTTGGTCTGCTTGGCCTTGATCTCCTTCTGCTTCTTCTTCTGGTCGTATTTAAATTTGGAGTAATCGACGATGCGACAAACGGGCGGCACGGCGGTCGGGGCAATCTCGACGAGGTCGAGGTTCTGCTCCCGCGCCATCTGACGCGCTTTGTCGGTCGTGTAAACGCCCTGTTCTACGTTTTCGCCCACAACCCGGACCTGTGGCACCCGGATGCGCTCGTTCACGCGGTAGGGCTCTTCCACTCGTCCGCGGTAGGGTCGACGATGCCGGCTGAATTTAGCGATAGCTCTTGTTGATTTTTTAAGGTTGCAAATATCGGGAATTGCACGTTAAGGAAGAACCTTTTGCGCTGCCCCGAACGGATATAAGCGCATTATTCCCAAAAATGTTCGACAAAAACGGCACCTCAAAGGAAGTGAAGCGGGCAAACGCCCCCCGCCGGGGCAGTCCGTAGCCGAGTGCGACGGCAAAACTGAGCAACGCCACCACCATCGTCGGCCCGAATCGGCCGTGCGGCACCCAGAGGTCGCGCGCGGCGATGAAAAAGGCCATGCCAGCCACCGCACCAGCCACGTAGGCACCCCGGTCCACCGGTCCGTTCAGCCGCTGCGCCGGCGGTGGTAGTCCCACATCATCAGGTAGAGCGTAGCCCCCAGCATCGCGCCGGTGAGCAGTTGCGTGTTGCCGAAACCGTACGCCGTCGCGATGACGAAGATGTTCAGGATGATGCCGAAGAAGAGCATCGCCCCCACCGTAGCAGTAGCGGGCAGCAGCACCAGTGCCCCGGCCGGCACCTGCGTCAGCCCGAGGAAGCGCCGGTATTCGCCCGACTGGTACATCACCTCGAAGAACGCACCGATGGGCTCGTCCGTGCTGATGCGCGTGAAACGCCACCCCGGCAGCTTGATCATTCCCGTAGGAACCAAGCCCACGGCCAGAAGGATGCGCGTGCCGAGCGTGAGGCGGCGGTACATGGCGAAGGGGGTTGGTCCGTCACGATGCCACGAAGTCCGCCCCGCCCCGTCACTCACTCGCTTGGGAGGATTTCGACGGGTCGGCCAGCTCCTGGAAGTACGTCGCGAAGGCGTCCGGCGGCATCGTGCCCACGTCGCCCTCGCCCCGGCGGCGCACGGATACCGTACCGCTCTCCTGCTCCTTCTCGCCGACGATCAGCATGAAGGGCACCT
>JBARYS010000417.1:0-8675 GCA_049648155.1 Catalinimonas sp.
GGCGAGCAGGGCGAACTCCTCCTCTCGCAGTTGGCGCGGGTCCACCCAGACAGTGTGCAACACTTCGGAGGCGTGCAAAAGGTTGGAGAAGCGGGCCAGCTCGCCCCTGATCCAGCCGCCCTGCCGCTCGTGCAGCGCCATCAGGTTCAGGGTGATCTCCACCTCGCGAGCACCGTCGCGCACGGCCACCTCCGCCTCACGGGCCTTGGCCTCGGTGCGCTGCCAGCCGTACGGGTACCCCACCGTCGTGACGAGGTGCAGGGGGGCGCTTCCAAGGTCGCGGCGCACCTTTTTCACCCACCAGGGGGGCACGCCCAGCGCCCGGTAGCCGAGCGCCCGACCCCGCTCCGTGAGGTGCTCCACGGCCCGTTCGCCGGCGTCGGGATCGTAGCGGTGCAGTTCGCAAAGGGAAGGTACGTCTGGTAACATGTTGAAAGAGGCTGTAGCGGTTCTGTACTATCTTTAGCGCTTGTTTTTGTGGGTATTCTAATAATTGTAACCCTAACCCATCAGTGCAATCACCCAGACACACTTATCGCGCCGGCGTTATCGGCAACTGCTCTTTTCTGGCACACGTCGACGACCGTGCGAACGTATCCTGGATGTGTTGGCCGGCCTTCGACAGCTCCTTCGTCTTCGGAGGGCTGCTGGACCCCGAGAAGGGGGGGCGCTTCCACATCAAGCCTGCGCAAGAAGGGTTCCGCACCAACCAGTACTACCTACAGAATACCAACGTGCTCTGTACCGACTTCGAGGGCGATTCGGGCAGCTTCCGCGTGACGGACTTCGCGCCGCGCTTTTCGCAGAAAGAGCGCAACTACAAGCCACTGATGTTGATCCGCAAGGTGGAGCCGCTGATCGGCACGCCCCGCCTCTGCGTTTCGTGCCGGCCGGTGGGTGAGTACGGCGAGCTGGTGCCGTCGGTCAACATGGGCAGCAACCACCTTCAGTTCACGCAGATGGAGCGCGACGTGCGGCTGACGACCAACATCCCCCTCAACTACGTGATGGACGAGCGGGAGTTCCTGCTCACCGAGGCCAAGTATATGGTGCTGACGTGGGGCATTCCGCTCGAAGCGCCGCTGGTCTACACCTGCGAGGACTTTCTACGCAAGACCACCGACTATTGGCGCGAGTGGGTGCGGCGTTGCCAGATCAAGTCGCTCTGGCAGCAAGAGCTGATCCGCTCGGCGCTGGTGCTGAAAATTCACCAGTACGAAGACACCGGGGCCATCATCGCCTCGGCCACGACGAGCCTGCCCGAAGCTCCCGGCTCGGGCCGCACCTGGGACTATCGCTACTGCTGGATGCGCGACAGCTACTACACGCTGAAGGCACTTAACGACATCGGCCACTTCGAAGAATTAGAGAAATACGCTTTCTACATCCAGAACATCGCCTTCGGTGATCAGGAGCGCTACGCGCCGGTGTATTCTATCTTGGGCGACCTGGATTTTGAGGAGAGAGAGCTGAACCTGGCGGGCTACCAAGGAAACCAGCCGGTGCGCATCGGTAATCAGGCACGCGAGCACGTGCAGAACGACGTTTACGGGCAGATTCTGGTCTCGCTGTTGCCACTCTACGTCGACCAACGGCTCGTCGGGGCCAAGCGCAACACGACCTCGGCGCTCATCATGCGGCTGTTGCACTTCATCGAGAAGACCATGGACGAGCCGGACGCCGGCCTCTGGGAGTTCCGACACTTCAGCCAGCGCCACTGTTACACGTTCCTCTTCCACTGGGCGGGGAGCTGCGCGGCCGTCAAGATCGCCGAGCAGTTGAGGCACGACGAGATGAAGCAGTTGGCCGAGCGCCTCATGCAGGAGTCTACCGCGCAGATCGAGGCGTGCTACCGCCCCGAGATCGGAGCTTACGCGCAGGCCATCGAGGTGGACCATCTGGACGCCAGCCTGTTGCAACTCATCACGATGGGCTACCTGGATCCCACCTCCGAGCGGGCCCGCCGCCACTTGGAGGCCCTGGAAGAGGCCCTGAAGACACCCGAGGGGCTCTTCTACCGCTACCGCCACGCCGACGACTTCGGCGAGCCGGAGACGACCTTTCTGGTCTGCGCGTTTTGGTACGTCGACGCCCTGGCGTGCGTGGGGCGTGTCAGCGACGCTGAGCGTTACCTGAAGAACTTGCTGAAGTACACGAACCACCTGGGGCTGCTCAGCGAAGACGTGGCGGCCTCGAACGGGGCGCAGTGGGGCAACTTCCCGCAGACTTACAGCCACGTGGGGTTGATGAACGCGGCCAACCGCATCACCTCGCGGCTCGACCGTCCGATCTTCTTGTAGGCCAGCCCCCGGTAACCAAGCAACAACGGCCCGGTGCGAGCAGCTTATCGCTACCGTGCCGGGCCGTTGATGTTGGCGCGATCCTTATGGAACTAGACGGTCTCTTTACGAACGCTGTTGCGCTGTTCGCTGATGCCGGCCGTCAAGTTCAGGGCCGAGATCAGGCTGCGCACCTCGGCGACCGACTCTACGTTGTAGCGCGCGACGGTGTCTTGGTAGCCGACCTTCAGCGTGTAGGCCTCTTTCGGCAGTACCTTGAACATCTCTTCGTCGGTGTAATCATCGCCGACGGCCATCACGAAGTCCCAATCAGCCTCGCTGACCCACTGACGGGCGGCGTGGCCTTTGTTGATGCCCGCCGTGCGCACCTCGATCACTTTGTTGCCTTCGATGACCTGCAGGTTCAACGTGGTCACTTTGTGCGAGAGCAGTTCGGTCAGTTCGTGGATGCGCATCTCACCGAGGCCGGAGTCTACCACCCGGTAGTGCCAAGCCATCGAATACTCTTTCTCCTCGATAAACGATCCGGGCGTACGGTCTACAAACGAGTCGAGCACTTGCTTGATCTCGCCCTTCCAGCTATCGTCCGAGTTGACGGTCTTCTTCCAGCCGCTCTCGGGGCGGTGCTGCCAAACGTTGTGCTCGGCCACGATGCTCAGCGGCAAATCTTCGAACAGCTCTTCCAGGAAGGCCCGGTCGCGCCCGCTCACCACCACCACCGTATTACGCTCGTTGTGCGTCAAGTCGCGCAGCAGCGAGATCAGTTCACGGTCCGGGCGGGCCTGCAACGGGTTCACGACGAAGTTCACCAGCGAGCCGTCGTAGTCGAACAAGATCAGGCGTTTCGTGGCGGTCTGATAGTGCTTCAACAGTTCTCGCTGCACGTCGTCGTTCCAGTGCTTGAGCTCGCGGCGCTGGTTCATCGAGCGTGCCTCGTGCATCCGCTCGATGAACAGCTCGGCCCACTGCGTCACGTCATAGCGGCGCAGTTGTGTCTGCATCTCGGTCATGCGGCGCACCTGCTCCTCGGCGGGCATGTTGATGGCCTCGTAGAGTGCGTTGGCGATACCCTGGATGTCGTTGGGATTGATCGAGATGGCCTCGGTCATCTCCTTCGATGCGCCCGCCATTTCGCTTAAGATCAGCACGCCCCGCTGATCGGCCTTGGTGGCCACGAACTCCTTCGCGATCAGGTTCATGCCGTCGCGGAAGGGCGTAATCAGCGCGATGTCGGAGCAATAATAGAGCGCCGCCAACTGATCGAACGGCAGCGGGCGGTAATAGTACTGAATGGCCGTCCACTCGGGCGTGCTATACTGTCCGTTCAGACGGCCGATAGTTTTGTCGAGCAGGACCTTCAACTTCTGGTACTGTTCGACGTTGGCGCGCGAGGGCACCACCACCATCACCAGCGACACCCGGCCGATGTACTCGGGGTGGTCCTGTAGGAACTGGTCGTACGCTTCTAGGCGCTGGTAGATACCCTTGGAGTAGTCGAGGCGATCGACCGAGAGGATGATCTTGCCCCCCGCGAAGTTGTGGCGCAGGTTGACTAACTCCTGAATGGTAGCAGGCTTTTGGATGGCCGTGGCAAACTTTTGATAGTCGATGCCCATCGGGAACGAATCGACGTCGACCACACGGCGGCCGTGCTGCACGCGCCCCAGCGAGTGCTCGGCGTCGAGGATACGGCGCGTGGCACTCAGGAAGTGGCGCACGTAGTCGTAGGTGTGGAAGCCGATCAGGTCGGCACCCAGCACACCGTGCAGTAGTTCTTTGCGCCACGGCAGCGAGCGGAACATCTCGTACGACGGGAAAGGAATGTGCAGGAAGAACCCGATGGTGGCGTCCGGAAACTTCTCGCGGATCATCTGCGGCAGCAGCATCAACTGGTAGTCATGCACCCAGAAAACGTCGTCCGGGCGGGCCACCTTGAACAGCTCCGTCGCGTAGCGGCGGTTCACCTCGCAGTACCGCTTCCAAGTGTAGGGGTTGTACTCGGTGTAGAGCTTGAAATAATGGAACAGCGGCCAGAGCGTCATGTTGCTGAAGCCCTCGTAGAAGTCTTCGATGTCGCTCTCGGTCAGAAAGACCGGCAGCATATCGTCGGCGGCCATCTTCTTCGTCACCCGACTTTGTGCTTCGGGGTTCAGGATTTCCGTGCCGGGCCAGCCCACCCAAAGGTTTTCGTTGTGCTGGTGGAAGGATTTCAGACCGGTGGCCAACCCGCCCGTGCTGGGCTTGTAGACGAACTCGCCCGTGGGTTGCTCGACGAGCGAGATAGGGAGCCGGTTGGAGATCGTGATCAGACGGGGCATGATGTGGGGAGTGTTAGGTCGTTGGGGTTGTGGCCGCCATGGATTTCAACAGATGGTAATAAGGATACGGTTTTGTTTGAAAGATGCGTCGACACGAGACATTCTTGATCAAGAGGGCGGATGGGTAAGCATGTACTTCTCTACGTCGGACAACTTGATGAGACCCTCGTAAAGAGCCTTGCCGATGATGACGCCCCGGCAGCCGATCTTCTGTAGCTGGTCGACGTCGTGCAGGGAGCGCACGCCGCCGTTGGCCAGCAGCCGCACGTCGGGAAAACGCTCGCGGATGCGCCGGTACAGATCAAAGTTAGGGCCTTCGAGCGTGCCGTCGCGCGATAGATCGGTACATTTCACGTAGAGGATGCTCCGCTCGTGGTACCGGGCGATGTGGTCGAGGACGTCGATGCGGGTACGCTTCTGCCAGCCCGTGGTGGTTACGTAGGTGCCTTCCCAACAATCGGCACCCAAGATTAGCCTCTGCCGTCCGAACGAGATCAGCCAGGAAGCGAACAGCTTCGGGTCGTCTACCGCCACGCTGGTACAAGTCAGCATCTGGGCACCCGACTCGAACGCCTGGTGCGCCGAGCCGTCGGAACGGATGCCCCCGGCCACGTCTACCTCCAGGTTGGTGTAGGACGTGATCATCCGCAGCTCCTGGTAGTTGACGAAGGTGCCGCGCCGCGCGCCGTCCAGATCGACGTAGTGTAGCCGGCGGAAGCCGTGATCCTCGGCGGTCTTGGCGACGACCAGCGGCTGGTGTTCGTAGATTTTGGAGCGTGTAAAGTCACCCTGCCGCAGGCTGATGCACCGGCCGTTCGCCACCAATATGGCTGGGATGATTTCGATCATTAGCTTTGTGTGAGGCCGCACCCTCGGAACGACGCTTTGTCGTGAGCCGAGACCAGTCCGAATCGAGGTGAAACTTTGCCCTGAACGAGCTAAGGAGCTTAAAGATACGACAGCGGCCGCTAACCCCTTGATAACCAATTACGCCCCTTTCGCTATGCCCGACCAGATGGTCTCCACGCGCGCCGAGCTGCTCGCCGACATTGCCGACGAGTTCGGTACCCCCACGTACGTCTACGACGCCGCCCGGATGCTCGACCAGTACGAGCGCATGAAGCGGGCCTTTGCCGAAGTGCCGCTGCGCATTCACTATGCCGCCAAGGCACTCACGAACCTGACGGTGCTGAAGCTCTTCCGCCGCGCCGGAGCGGGCCTCGACGTGGTCTCCATTCAGGAGGCCGAACTCGGGCTGCGGGCGGGCTTCACCCCGCAGGAGATTCTGTTCACGCCCAACTGTGTGTCGTTCGCCGAAATCCAGCGGGGCGTTGAGATGGGCCTGCGGATTAACGTCGATAATCTCTCGATTCTCGAACAGTTCGGCAACGCCTACGGGAGCTCCGTGCCCTGCTGCCTGCGCCTGAACCCGCACATCATGGCGGGTGGGAACAGCAAGATCTCGACGGGCCACATCGACTCCAAGTTCGGCATCTCGATCCTTCAGATGCGCCACCTGCTGCGCATCTGCCACAGCCACAAGATCGATGTGGTCGGGCTGCACGTTCACACCGGCTCCGACTTCCTCAACGCCGACGTGTTTTTGCGCGGGGCGGACCTGGTTTTCGAGGCCGCCGAGAACTTCCCGGACTTGCAGTTCCTCGACTTCGGCAGCGGCTTTAAGGTGTCCTACCAGGTGGGCGACGTGGTGACCGACCTCGACCATCTGGGCAACCGCCTGGGCGAGGCGTACCGCCGGTTCACCGCGCAGTACGGCCGCGAGCTGGAAATCTGGTTCGAGCCGGGTAAGTTTCTGGTCAGCGAGGCGGGCGTGCTGCTGGTGCGCGCCAACGTGATCAAGACGACCCCCGCCACCGCCTTCGTCGGTGTCGACTCGGGCATGAACCACCTGCTGCGGCCGATGTTGTACGACGCTTACCACGAAATTGAGAACATCTCGAACCCGGGCGGAACGCGGCGCATCTACTCAGTGGTGGGCTACATTTGTGAGACCGACACGTTCGGCGCGGACCGTAAGCTGGCCGAGGTGCGCGAGGGCGACGTGCTGGCCATCCGCAACGCGGGTGCCTACGGCTTCTCGATGAGCTCGAACTACAATTCGCGCCTTCGCCCCGCCGAGGTGCTGCTGCACGAAGAGCGCCCCCACCTGATTCGCCGCCGCGAGACGCTCGACGACCTGCTGCGCACCCAGATCGAGGTCGACCTTTAAACGTTCGGTAGCTCACCGCCTGCGGCTGTACGCGTTTGCTTATGCGCGGTACTGCCGTTACTCCTCCGAACTCCGGCGCGGCCTCTTGCACGGCACGACCGGTAGACTACGCCTTCGCTCCGAATGAAAGCGTACCGACCGTGGTTGCGCGCCCCCCTACTCCTGTTCCCAAGCCGTCCAATGCGGATCTACGACCGTCTCAACCTCCTCTCTAAGCTCACCCCGCGCCGTGCCGCCAACGCTGCCCGCGTGCTGGCCGGCTATCACCGCTCGCGCCGCACGGGCCGCCCCGACGTGTGGGGCCTGCCCATCAGCCTCTCGCTGGAGCCGACCACGGCGTGCAACTTGCGCTGCCCCGAGTGCCCGAGTGGTCTGCGCTCCTTCACCCGACCCACTGGGCGGCTTCCCGACGAGCTGGCCCGCCAGGTGGTCGACGAGCTGCACGAGTCGTTGCTCTACTTGATCTTCTACTTTCAGGGGGAGCCTTACCTCCACCCGCGCTTCCTCGACCTGGTGCGCTACGCCGCCAACCGCAACCTCTACACGGCCACCTCTACGAACGCACACTTTTTGCACGACGCGGCGGCCCGCCAGACGGTGGAGTCGGGACTGGACCGTCTGATCGTCTCGGTCGACGGCACCACGCAAGAGGTTTACGAGCAGTACCGCAAGGGTGGCAAGTTGGAGAAGGTGCTGGCCGGTACCGAGCGCGTGGTCGCCTGGAAGCGACGCCTCCGTTCGCGCACGCCGCACGTCGTGTTCCAGTTTCTGGTGGTCCGCCCGAACGAGCACCAGATCAAGGAGGTGCACCAGCTTGCCAAGCGTCTCGGCGTCGACGAGGTGGCGCTGAAGACGGCGCAGATTTACAACTACGAGCAGGGATCTCCGCTGCTGCCCACCGATCCGCATTACGCCCGCTACCGACAGCGCCCCGACGGCACCTGGGAGATCAAGAATCAACTGCTGAACCACTGCTGGAAGATGTGGCACAGTTGCGTGGTCACCTGGGACGGCACCGTGGTGCCCTGCTGCTTCGATAAGGACGCGCACCACCCGATGGGATCGCTGCAAGAGCAATCGTTTCGGGAGCTGTGGCGGAGCGAGCCTTATGATCGCTTCCGGGAGCTCTTGCTGCGCTCGCGGTCCGAGATCGATATCTGCCGCAACTGCACCGAAGGGACGCGCGTCTGGGCGTAAGGAGGGGCCCCTGAGGCGTTGCGCTTGGAAGGCTGTCTACGCCTCCCCCTTTCCTCTTTTTCTCGGCGGAGGCGCAAGATTTTGCGCCTCCGCTACACTTTCCTTCTGTCGGTGTGCCGGGCGTGTTTTGAAGTCTGAGGGCGTTTCCGTTCGGTGCGCTGACCAAATTTTTTGACGTAGCGCGTTTCGGCGACGGACCGGACGGTTGTGGGGGAATTTTCTGATTCTGTGTTTTGTGAAATTCCACCTTGCTCTGATTTGGCGAATAGGATCACCTTGAAGATTCTTTCTTGTCGCCGGTGCGTGCGGCTTTTGCTGAGATATTGGTTCGGCGTAATCTCGGTTCTGTTTTATTGTGCTTATGATAAAGGGTGTCGTTGCGATGCTTGGCAAGTCAGATCATTAGAGCGGTAATGTGCTATCGAGCAACGTTCCACGTGGAACAGTGCATTGCACGTGAGCTCCACACTTACGACATCATCAAAGCAAGACCTGACTCTGCGAAAGCGGCATTTGATACCGCGAAGAATAATGAATGAACATTCACTCTTTTAAGAGTGAATGTTCATTCATTATTCTTCGTGGTATCAAATGTCGCTTTCGCAGAGTCAGGTCTTGCTTTGATGATGT
>JBARYS010000418.1:0-2615 GCA_049648155.1 Catalinimonas sp.
CCGCTCTTTCCCGCCCGCAACCGCATCATCGCCGGGCTGAGCGACGTGGTCGTGGTGGTGGAGTCGGCGGTGCGGGGCGGCGGCCTGATCACGGCGCGCATGGCCAACGACTACCACCGCGAGGCGATGGCCGTGCCAGGCCCGGTCGACGCGGAGTATTCAGCGGGGTGTCACCAACTGATTGCCCGCAACGAGGCGGCGCTCTACACCGGCGTCGAGAGCCTGGCGCAACTGCTCGGCTGGGACCAATCGGCCACGGCTGCGCCCACCGACGCGTTGCAAACCAGCTTGTTCACCGAGCAGCAGTTCACACCCGACGAATGGCGGGTGATGGAGGTGCTGCGCACGCGGCGGTCGGTGCAGATCGACGAGCTGAGCTACACCACGCGCATCGGGCTGAGTGCGCTGTCTGCCTTGCTGCTGCAACTGGAGTTTCGGGGGGTGGTGCAGGCGTTGCCGGGTAAAAACTACGCCCTGCGCGACGCGTCGAGGTAAGCGCTAAATCCGCGCCGAGAAGCCGATGAGCAGCGCCTGGCGGAACTGCGTGGCCGGCCCGGGGTCGCGGTCCGGGCCGCGCGGCACGTCCAGGTCGTCGTCGTAGATCAGTTGCGTGGTCAGCTTCGAAGAGATGTACTTGTTCACGCGCAGCTCCAGCAACGTCTCCCAGTTCACATCTACGTTGCCGAACGTCTGGTAGCCCGAGAAAAAGGTGGCCTGCGTACGGAAAAGGATGTTCTTGCCCAGCTTCCGCCGGAGGGAGCCGTCTACCTGCGTGCCGATCTCCCAACGGGAGTTGCGGTCCGGCTCGACCTCGTAGCGGTCGGCCAGGGTGCTGTCGGTGACGATGGTAACCTTACCGGTAAGGGGCGAGATCCGTGCCGAGTAGAAGTCCTGCTCGGCTGCTTCGAGGCCCAACGTCATCGACAGAAAGGCAGGAGCCAGAAAGCGAGAGATGGTGTCGGTGCGCTCGTTGTCGCGATTATAGCGGTAGCCCGGCTGAAACTGCGTGCGGAAGTCGACCCCCGCCGAGAGGCGCCAAGGGTCACGCAGTTCGTAAGAGTAGCGCGAGGTAAACTGTAGGTTGTCGTCGGTCTTGCGCAGCTCGTCGATGCCCTCTTGCCGCACCACGCCGTACTCCGTCTCCAGCCGGTTCTCCCATTGCGAGAGGCCGTCGTCGAGGAGCGCGCTGAGGCGCGTCTGCCCCTGAATGGAGATGGAGCTCAGACCGCCGCCCGCCCAGTTGGTCAGGCTCACCTGCTGAAAGTTGAGGTCGAACGCCCCGCGCGCGTGCCAGAGCTTGAACGTGTCGGTGGGCGTCACCAGATAAGGGGCATAGCGCGTCCAGTCGTACTGCGCCGTGTCGACCGGGGCCACCTGCTCGGGCAGCCAGAGCGTGTCGGCCGGCAAAGTGGGCTGCGCGTGTAGGCCACCGCCGAGCCCGGCGAACCAGAGCAGGCTCCATCCGGCCCATCTGTACGACGTAAGAAAAAGGCGGAAAATAGTGGTGTATCTCGTCAAAATACGGCGCGTTTTTGTACTCCTCCGGCGATGCAATGGTGAATCGCCGTGTAATTCTACCTTTTTCATAATACACGACCAAGAAGGATTTGCGTCCAGGTTACTTTTGTTACGGAACCCGGCATCAACAACGTTAGGCAATCATTTCCTGACGCTGTTTTACCACCAGATGGCGACTTCTTTGCTTCCACTACTGCTGATTCTCGTTGCGGCTCTGACCTACCTCTCGGCGGGCGGGGCGTTGCTCTGGGCGCTTCCCAACAACGACGTCCCGGTGATCCGCCTCACGCACTTTCTTTTCATCGGCAACGCGGTGGCTACCCTGCTGCTCTACACGCTGCTGCGCTCGTCGAGCGGCACGGCGTGGTTCTCGGTAGCTTCACCGAGCCAGGCGTTGCAGTTGACCCTGCTGATCATCGCGCTGGTACTGGCCCTGTTCGCGGTGATGAGTCTGGCCTGGTTCGATCGCGAGCAGATCTTCCCGCTCTTCTACATTCGGTCGGCGCTGGCCATGTCGGGCGTGGCCCTGCTGCTGGTGGTGTTCCACGTCTTCAGCACGCAGACGAGCGCTTCGCCCCGAGAGGCCCATTTCAAAGAGATCAAGTCTCACGTCGGGTTCAACGTGCCCGACACAAAGCTAAAGGCGACCGACTGACGTCGGCACGCGGTGTCAGCGCAGCTTTTCGTTGTTGCGGTGGCGGTCGGCATCACGGACCGTCTTCTTTTTTAGACTCTCACGCAGCGCCTCCGTCAGGTCTACGCCCGTCTGGTTGGCGAGGCAGATCACCACGAACAGCACGTCGGCGAGTTCGTCGGCCAGCACCTTGTCGCGGTCCGACGGCTTCTCCGACTGCTCACCGTAGCGGCGGGCGATGATCCGCGCCACTTCACCCACCTCTTCGGTCAGGATCGCCATGTTGGTGAGTTCGTCAAAGTAGCGGACGCCGGTGGTCTGTATCCAGGTGTCGACGGTGCGTTGGGCTTCTTCAATCGTCATTGCGGTCGGGGGTCAAGGCGTGTGCTTGCAGGTCGTCGAGCGATACGTAATCCAAGGCTTTGATGTGCGTGCAGGGCAGCAACACGGGTGGGGCCACACC
>JBARYS010000419.1:0-3787 GCA_049648155.1 Catalinimonas sp.
TGATCGACGTCGGCTTCTACAATGCTCACAAGCAACCCGCCCTGGCGCACCTGTTCGAGGGGGGACGCATCGCCCACACGCGCGACTTCGTGACGCCCGGCCGCGAGGACTTTTTCGGCACCGCCGAGACCGGCCTCGATAACCACGGCACGCAGGTGCTGATGATGATCGCGGGGCGCGACACGGCCGCCGGACGGCAGTGGGGCTTCGCGCCTGACGCCCGCTACTGCCTGGCCCGCACCGATCACGGTCGCCGCGAGTCGCGCGTGGAGGAAGACTACTGGGTGGCCGCCCTCGAATGGATGGACAGTCTGGGCGTGCGGCTGGTCAATACCTCGCTCGGCTACGGCCTGGGCTTCGATGACCCCGCCGAGAATTACGCCCCCGAGCAGATGGACGGCCGGACGAGTCTGGTGGCCCGCGCCGCCCAGATCGCCACCGAGGAGCGGGGCATGATCATCGTGGTCTCGGCCGGCAACGACGGCAACAACCCCCGCTGGCGGTACGTCTCGACGCCCGCCGACGCCGCCGGGGTGCTCACGGTGGGGGCCACGACTTTCGACGTGTGGCGGCGCATGGGCTACAGCGGCGTCGGCCCGGAGTACCTGCCCTACGTGAAGCCCGACGTCGCCTGCTTCTCGCTGACCGGCACCTCGTTTGCCGCGCCGGTGGTGGCGGGCTTCGCCGCTTGTTTGCTGCAACGAACGCCCGACCTCGCCGCCGACTCGCTGTTGCGTCTGGTGAAGCGCTCGGGCCACCTCTATCCCTACGGAAACAACCACGTCGGCTGGGGCGTGCCGCGCACCGGGCGGGCCTTAGCGCTGCTGGCGGGGGAGGCACCCGCCGCAACGGCGGAGTCGATCATGGCCAAGGGCAACCGGGTGAAGCTGCGCGTGGGCGGCGAGCAGCCCCGGGCGCATGCGCTCCTCTATCATAAAAAAGACGCCTGGCGCGTGATCGAGCAGCAAGAGGCCCGCGTGCGCTGGGGCAAGCTCTTGGTCGAACGTCCCGAGGGGGCAGTGCGCACCACCGTCGACCTCCGCGACCGGGTTATTGAGGTCCGATGGCAGTAGCGCCTTCCGGGGGCAAAACGGTGAGGCTGGTCACGTGCAGGGTCGAATCCAGCCGCACCTCGACCCGGCGGGGCACGGGGGTGCCGCTGGTGTCACGTAGTGCGGTCTCGACGTACGTGCGGTAGAAAATCGGCATTTTCTGCCCTTTCTGGTAGCCTTCCCTCTTCTGAAGTTTGTCGATCCGCAGCGGTGCATCGCGGGCGAGCACTTCGTCGAGGTGGCCACGAACGTATCCGCGCACGGCTGCTGCCGCATCTGCCTCCGCGTCGGGGGGCGGGGTGCAGCGGTCCACCAGTCCGAGCAGCAGGGGGAACAAGAGTAATTGTCGGATCATAGCGTCCTGAAGATAGGACGGAAGCGCCTACGTATCGGTGTTCACACCCGCAGCAGGGTGTAAGCTCTCGCGCACAAGTGCACCGGGCGTTGCGAAGGGCGACATCGTGGCGGCGGCCGGCACGTGGCTACTCACCCGCCGAGGGCGTAGGCTCCCGGCGTGGGCGTGGCTCGACGCCGCCCGTCAGCAGGTTTGCGAACAGCCGGAACGCCCCCGGCACGCCCGCCGGCAGTTGCCGAAAGAACGAGTATCCCGTGTAGATGAACGCCCCGCGTCCCAGCCGCCCGTAGAGCAGCCCGCCCGCCATCGGCTCCAGGCCGGGGTCGTTGGCCCGGAGGAGTGTGTCGTACCGTTCGTCCCAGCTTTCGGCGAAGTAAAGCCCCCGCTCCTGCACCCACCCGTCGAAGTCGGCGTCCGAGAGCGCGTTCGGTGCGCGCAGCAGGGGGTGGTCGGCATCGAGAAACGTTACGGGCGCCTCCTCGACGGTGACGCGCTCGCGGCGGCCGATCTTGAAGGGGTAAGGGCCGATTTCCTCGGTCAGCAGGCGGTAGCTGGTGTTGTACTGCGCCACCCAAGTGCCGCCCGCCCGGACGTAGTCGAGCAGCCGCTCGCGGTGGCGCACCAAGTCGTGGTTTACGTTGAAGGCGCGCACGCCCGTCACCACCGCGTCGTAGCGGCTCAGGTCGGCGGCGGCCAACTCGGCGGCGTTGAGTTCGAACACCTCGTAACCCACCTGACGTAGCGCCTCCGGGATCAGGTCGCCCGCGCCGGGCACGTAGCCGATGCGCCCGCCGCCGATCTGCATGTCGAGGTTCACCACGCGGGCGGCGGCCGGCGGAAAGAGCGTCTGCGGCGAGATGTGCTCGTAGTCGACCGTGAGCAGCCCCCGGCAGTACGTTGCGCCCCCCACGTCGGCCTGGGCCCGCAGCAAGCGCGTCTGGTTCACGTCGCCGGCGGCGGGGCGTACTTCAAAGGTGAACGTCTGCTCGGTCTCCGGCTTCTCGAAGTCGAACGCGTGGTGGGCGGGCGTGGCGCGCCAGCCGGCGGGAAGTTCCAGCCGCACGCTGCCCGCCGCCGGGCGTTGTCCGTTGCGCAGCCGCACGCCGACCGTCTTCGTTGCGCCGTTCAGGAAGGTCAGCACGCTCTCGGTCAGGTCGACCGTCACGGGCGGGCGGATCTCGAAGTCGCGGTAAAGCTCGCCGCGCACCGGGTCCACCCGGCGGTAGCGCAGCGGCCGTGCGTAGGTGAGCCGCTCGCCCGCGATCTCTACGTCCAGTTGCACGCTGAGGGCGGGCGGGGAGGTGGGGCGGCCGATCAGCGTGGGGTCTGCCACCACGTAGAGGCCCGGCGGCGGCGGTTGGCGCAGCCAGTAGGGCTGCGTGGGGCGCATGGCGTCGGGCAGCACGAACGTCCGCCCAAAGGTCAACGCCTCGTTCGGCGGCAGGGGGAGTTGCATCGTCGTGTCTAGGTCGACGCCGTCCGGGGCGGTCCAGCGGAGGCGGTGCAGCGTGACGGGCAGCCCCAGACGGCTCACCACCTTTACCGTGGTGCGCACCGAGTCGCCCGGCGTGGCGTAGGGCGACTCGGCCTCGGCGGCCAGGTAAAGCCCCGCGCAGTCGGCGATCAGTTTTTGTAGTTGTTCCGACTTCCACGCCCGCCAGTAGGGGTCCTCGACCTTTTGCAGGGCGCGGTGTGCGGCCACCAGCGTCGGGACGATGCGCTCGGGGTGTTCGGCATCGAAGTCGCGCAGGGCGCGGGCGGCCAGCTTTCCCGCCGCGCCGCCGCCCGGCACGCGGCCCCAGGTCAGGTCTACGCCTTCGAATAGGTCGGCGTGCGGCGGCTCACCTTGCACCGGCTCGCCCGCGATCAGCTCCAGGTAGTTGTTGCGCGAGCCGTACACCTTCGGCGCGCCGAAGCCCTGGCTCTTGTGCTGGCTGCGGCTCTCGGCGGCAATCTCGCCGTACGCCTGCCCCAGCACGGGGTTGTAGGTGCCCAGGTCCACCTGTAGGGCGGCCGCCGAATCTTTGGGAGCCCAGGCGTTCCAGAACACACGCTTCACCCGCCAGGCGGGCAAATTCAGGTGAGGGAAGCGCGCGGCGTCGGCGGCCACTTCCAGCGCCTCTACCGCCAGCAGCGCCGAGGCCGTGTGGTGGCCGTGGCCGCCCTCGCCGGTGGTCGGAAAGCGGGTGATGATCACGTCGGGCCGGAACTGCCGGATCACGCGCACCACGTCGGCCAGCACCGAGTCTTTGTTCCAGATGGCGAGCGTCTCGTCGGGCGAGCGCGAGTAGCCGAAGTCGTTGGCGCGCGTGAAGAACTGCTCGCCCCCGTCGATGCGCCGGGCGGCCAGCAGCTCCTGCGTGCGGATCACCCCCAGGGC
>JBARYS010000420.1:0-2317 GCA_049648155.1 Catalinimonas sp.
CTCCCACGGCACGCGCAGCAGGTTGTCGTCGCCCCAGCCGAAGGTCTCCTCCACCACCGCGCCCAGCGGGGCGTAGGCGGCGTTGTCGGTCTCGTCGAACGAGAGGTCGTTCATCGGGTCACCCACGCGGTAGCCGAACAGCGAGTCGTGCCACTCCAGGCGGCGGCCGATGGCCTTGGCGTAGGGGTCGAGCAGCACCTTGTTCGGGTTGAAACGGTGGCCCTCTTCGGGATTGTAGGGGCCATGCACGCGGTAGCCGTAGAGCTGGCCGGGCACTAAGTTGGGGATGTAGCCGTGCCAGATGGGGCCGGTGCGCTCGGGCAGGTCAATGCTCAGACCGGGCGCTTCGTCCGTGGGCTGGTTGAACAGCAGCAGCTCGACGCGCTCGGCGTGTTCGCTGTAGAGCGAGAAGTTGACGCCCATGCCGTCCCAGGTGGCACCCATGGGGTAGGGTGAGCCGGGGCGGATGGGGGCGTAGTAGGGTTTGCGCACCAAGATGCGCCGACTGACCTTTTGATCGTTCGTTGAGACCATTGCAGTAGAGAGGATGAGGATAGGGCGAGGCACCCGGCGGGTGGAACCGCGCGAGGGCAGCACGCTCTGGACGCAGCGCGCGCGGGCCTGAAGCACAAAGGTTGCCCGGCACCACGCTTGAACCAGCTACGCAATTTGCCTCGGGAAGTTGTCGCGGTCAGTCCTCGTCGCGCGTGTGCCGGTACTCGCGGTTCACCACCAACAGACAAAAACCGCTCTCCTGCCGCAGGTAGCCCTGGTCGTAGCAGAAGTAGTAGGTGTCCTGCTTGCGCGTAGTGTAGGTGCTGGTGAAATAGTTGAAGTCGAAGCCCCGGCGGCGCAGCGTCTCCTCCTGACACTTCACGGCCTTGCCCTCAGGGTTGAGCTTCGCCAGGATGCGGCGATTCTTCAGCAGCACGCGGTTCACACGACGCACAAAGCTGTTGACGTCGCTGAACAGGCGGTTGTGATGCGCCGTGCGGCAAGGGTCGGAGCAAAAGCGTTGGTCGGAGCGGCCGAACAGTTCGGCTCCGCACTCTTCGCAGCGTCGGGCGTCGGGCGGCGGCGGCGGTGGGGGGGAGAGCGACACGGCGAAAGTTAACGCATCGGCTCGGTTCGGGGCGGCCGTGTGGTGCCGGAGGGCTACTGCTTCCGCCGCCGCGCGTGGTTGATCCCGTAGCCGAGACCGGCGGCCAGCAGCAGCCCCAGGCCTCCGTCGACGGGAATGGCCGGCGGGTCGGCGGGAACCGGCGGTGGGGGCGCGCCTTGGGCGGCGGCAGACTGAGTGAAAAGGAGACCACCCAGCAGCAGGGCGGTGCTGAGCAGCGTACGTGTGGTTTTATGCATCGTCGGATAGGGCAAAGGGTGAAGAGAGGCCTTCGGGACGAGCGGCCGACGGCCACGGTGTGGATCCGCAAATCGGCGTCCAAGTCACGATCAGCAAGTTGGTGGATGACCCCCGCCGGTTTCCTCCCCGCTTTCGGGGAGATTTGTCACGGTATTAGGGGAGATCGCGGGAATCCGGTGGCGTGATCCCAAGGAACCCACGTCGGAGAAGGCGGACCGACCACGAACCTTCGAAACCCCACGCGAGCCGGGCACCGCCCGCGCGCCCGGCCTTAGCTTTGCTGCATGAAAAGACAGAGGTACGCCCGCGAGTCGCTCGCGACGATGACCGAACTGATCCTACCCAACGATACCAACACGCTTAACAACATGATGGGCGGGCGGCTGATGCACTTCATGGACATTGTGGCGGCCATCTCGGCGCAGCGCCACTGCGGCCGTGTGGTCGTGACGGCCTCGGTCGACAACGTCTCTTTTTCAAAGGCCATCGGGCTGGGCTACGTCGTCACGCTCCGCGCTAAGGTGACGCGCGCGTTCAGCTCGTCGATGGAGGTGCATATCGAGGTGATCGCCGAAAACATCCCGGCCGGAAAAAAATACCAGACCAACGAGGCTTTCTTCACCTTCGTGGCCGTCGACCAGACCGGCCGGCCCATCGACGTGCCCGAGGTGGTGCCCGAAACCGAGCGGGAGAAGGAGCTTTACGACGGTGCCCTGCGCCGCCGCCAACTGCGCCTGGTGCTGGCCGGCCGCATGAAGCCCGAAGAGGCCACCGAACTCAAGTCGATCTTCGATATCCATCGGTAGCCGCCGCCCCGCCCATGTCGCACGACGACCGCGCCCGCCTACACTTCTACGCCGACTGGCTGGGGATGCTCTACGTGGTGCCCGGCGAGGTCGAACCCCCTTCACCCACCTGAGCCGTGCCGCCGGAAACCGCCCCGCCCGCTACCGCCCC
>JBARYS010000421.1:0-2183 GCA_049648155.1 Catalinimonas sp.
CGCCGTCTACGACCTCTATTGTACCAACGAGCGGGGCGAGAAGATCATCATCGAGATACAACGCGTCAAGCAGGAGTTCTTCAAAGACAGAAGCGTCTACTATTCGGCTTTCGCCATTCAGGATCAGGCGATCAAGGGCAAGGATTGGCGGTACGAGATGGCCGCAGTCTACACCATCGCCATCATGGACTTCACTTTTGATGCCTCGGAAAAATACGAGCACCGCGTCAAGTTGATGGACGAGCAGACCCACGTGGTTTTCTACGAAAAGCTCAGTTATCTATATCTCGAGGTTCCCAAATTCAACAAGGAACTGGGGGAGTTAGAGAGTGATCATGACCGGTGGCTCTACGCCTTTAAAAACTTGCACCGATTGAAAGAAAAGCCTAAAGAACTGGAGCAAGGCGTCTTCAAGAAGCTCTTCGAGCTAGCGGAGATTGCGAAGATGGACGACCGGGAGCGCTCGGTGTACGAAGACAGCCTAAAAGACTACCGCGACCTCAAGAGCGCGATTCACACTTATTTGAAAGAAGGATTAGAGCAGGGAAGAGCTCAAGGATTAGTCGAAGGAAGAGAGAAAGGGAGAGTCGAAGGGAGAGTCGAAGGGCTAGAGCAGGGAAGAGAAGAAGCGAGGAACAAAATTGCACTGCAATTCATCGCGTTAGGCCTAGATGACGACACCATCGCCGACGGAACCGGCCTCACCCCCGAACAAGTCAAACGGCTGCGGAAAGCGTAAGTCAAGAAAGAAGACAGCCAAGACCGCCGCGTTGCAGCGCAAAGTGTCGTTTGGAGACCTCGCCGGAGGGTTCTTCCTGATCTGGTTTTATCCGGTCGGCATCTGGATCGCACAGCCGAAGATCAACAACTGGTCAACTGAGCCACCGGACTGCAGCATGCCCTCCCCCCCGTTGGTCATCAGTCGTCGATTTGCGCCAAAAGCTCCCGGATCGAGCGCTGGGCCGCAGCATAGGCGTCGGCCTTTTGCTGCGCGTAGCTGAAGTAAGCAGCTATGCGCAGGCGGTAGCCGGGCGTGCCGAAGACGGTCAGGTCGACGGGGCGCATGGCCCGGGCGCTCAGGTCCAGGTCGTAGCTCTCCAGGATCAGGGTGGAGAAATCCCCCTCCATGTAGTTGTACAGGATGCGTTCGAGGAAGTCGACCGCCTCGAACTGACCCCGCAGGCGTTTGACCCCCATGATGAGCTCAGCGTCGCGGATGGGGTCGAGCCGCTCGGTGCGTTCGTAGGTGGTACCGTCCACGATAAACTCTGAAATGTTGGTCAGGCGCAGCGTGAGCTCGGCCAACGTGTCGGCGGGCGCGCCGCTCGCCATCAATCGGAAGAGCGTGTCGGCCAGCGTCAGGCTGCGTCGGTTGACACCAGCCTCGTCGGCCAGCGTCAGCGAGTCGCTCACCAGGTCGGCCCGGAGCTGCGAGAGGTACTGCGACCGTAGCCGCCGCGCCCGCCGCCCCTCGTTCCAGTTGTTGAGCGCCAGGGCGATGGTGATGCCCAGGATGACGACCAGCAGTTCGACGCCCTGCTGCACCCAGTCGATCTCGCGCCACTGCCGCCGCGCGCTCACGACCCGCTGGTTTCGGCCGGGGCGGGCGTAGTCACACGCGACACCTGATCCCGCAGGTAGAAGTCGGCCAACACCAGGGCGGACATCGCCTCGACGATGGGCACTGCCCGCGGCACCACGCAGGGGTCGTGCCGCCCCTTGCCCGTCACGGTCACCGCCTCGCCGGCTTCGTTCACGCTGGGCTGGTCCTGCATCAGGGTCGCCACCGGCTTGAAGGCCACGCGGAAGTAGATGTCCTCGCCGTTCGAGATGCCCCCCAGCACGCCGCCCGCCCGGTTGGTGCGGGTGCGCACGCGGTCTCCCTCCTTGTAGAAGGTGTCGTTGTGCTGGGTGCCGCGCAGGGCCGCCCCCGCGAAGCCGCTGCCGTACTCGAAGCCCTTCACGGCGTTGATGCTCAGCATGGCCTTGCCCAACTCGGCGTGCAGCTTGTCGAACACCGGCTCGCCCAGGCCCGGCGGCACCCCCCGCAGCACGCCCGTAATCACGCCGCCCACGGTGTCCTGCTGCTTGCGCACCTCGTCGACGTAGGCGAACATCCGCTCGGCCGTCGCGGGGTCGGGGCAGCGCACTAGGTTGTCGTCGGTGCGGTCCAGGTCCATCTC